>JAQCHR010000070.1 GCA_027619655.1 Pseudomonadota bacterium | reverse complement strand
CTCTGCTGCCGGAATCGGCGGGAAAATAAAAATCATTTATATCAAATATATATGTCGGGTGTTGCCGTGAAATCCTGCCACTCGTGCGGCGCTGGCCCCGATCTTGCTTTTCTTGATGTATCGTCAACTCACGCAATGGAGGCAATGATGGAGAATGATGAAGGCCATCCGCTGAACGGCCCCTTTCCGACCGATTGAGCCCACCGACTGACCCGACCGGCTGCGGGCCCGCTTGCTGTCATGCGGCGCGGACCCGCGGCGGTTGGTCCGGGGGTGCGGCGCCCCGGCAGCCGTTTTCCGCTACCCGAACAGATAGGCCGTGATTGCGACCGCCGCCGCGATCCCGGCAATGTCCGCGGTCAGGGCGGCGGCGAGCGCATGGCGGATCCGCCGGATATTGACCGCGCCGAAATAGACCGCCAGCACGTAGAAGGTTGTCTCGGTCGATCCCTGGAAGGTCGTCACCAGATAGCCGATATAGGTGTCGGGGCCGGTTGCCGGGTCCTGGATGATCGACGCCATGATGCCATAGGCGCCGGACCCCGAGAGCGGCCGCAGCAGCGCCATCGGCAGCGCCTCGGCCGGCAGGCCAACCAGCCCGGTCACCGCGCCCAGCGGCGTGATCAGCAGCTCCAGCGCGCCGCTCTGGCGCAGCATGCCGACGGCGACGAGGATCGCGACCAGGTAGGGAATGATCCGCAGCGCCACGTTGAAGCCGTCGCGCGCCCCTTCCACGAAGGATTCGTAAATCCGCACGCCGCGTAGCGCGCCGAACCCCAGCAGCGCCACCATCAGGCCGGGGATGATCCAGGGTGCGATATCGCGCCCGTACAGGATCGTCAGCGGCACGAAACCGGCGATGGCGGCCAGCGCCAGTACGGAAACCCACAGCGGATAGGGCTTGCTCGGTTCCGGCGTGGGTTCCATGTCCGCTGCGTCGGGTTCCGCCGCATCGCCCGTATCCGCGACCCCTTCGGGCACCGGGGAGAACCGCTGGTACAGTTTCACCGCGATGATCGCGACCGTGGTCGAACAGATCGTGGCGAACAGCGTGGTCGGCAGGATGCCCGCCGGATCGGCCGATCCGGCCGCGGCGCGCAGCGCGATCACCCCGGTCGGCAGCAGGGTCACCGACGAGGTATTGATCGCCAGGAACATGACCATGGCGTTGGTCGCCGTGCCCTTCTGCGGGTTCAGCCGGTCCAGTTCCTGCATCGCGCGGATGCCGAACGGGGTCGCCGCATTGCCCAGCCCCAGGACATTGGCGGAAATATTCATGATCATCGCGCCCATCGCCGGATGATCGGCGGGGACATCGGGGAACAGGCGCACCATCAGCGGCCGCACCGTGCGCGCGATGATGGCCAGCAATCCGCCGGCTTCCGCCACCTTCATCAGGCCGAGGAACAGCGCCATCACCCCGACCAGCCCGATGGCCAGTTCCACCGACCCCTTGGCGGCATCGATCATCGCCAGCCCCAGCGCATCCATTGGCACGGCGGCCCCGGCAAGGGGAATTTCGGTCACCTGGCGGTAGCCGGCAACGGCGAAGGCGATCAGGACGGCAGCAAGGAAAACGGCATTCATGGGCGAATTCCGCATGGGGGCTGGATGCCGCTTCTATATCAGATTCGCCAAAAGTAAATTGACGCAATCGGCAGCGGAGTGCGAAAACGCCCTGCGCTGCGCTGAACGACGATATTGCAAGGGGAAAACGCATGAATGGTCCGCTCGACGGTCTGAAGGTATTCGATCTCACCCGCATCCTGGCGGGGCCGACCTGCACCCAGATTCTGGGCGATCTCGGCGCGGAGATCATCAAGATCGAGCGGCCGGAGGTCGGCGACGACACCCGCAATTTTGCGCCGCCCTACCTGCCGGATGACAAGGGCGCCGACAGCAGCGAAAGCGCCTATTTCGCCGGGGCCAACCGCAACAAGCGGTCGATCACCCTGAACCTGTCCGATCCGGAAGGGCAGGCGCTGGCCAAACGCCTGCTGGCGGATTGCGACGTGCTGGTGGAAAACTTCAAGACCGGCACGCTGGCGAAATACGGGCTGGGCTACGAGGACCTGAAAGCGGAATTCCCGCGATTGATCTACTGTTCGGTCACCGGCTTCGGCCAGACCGGCCCCTATGCCAGCCGACCCGGATATGACGCGCTGATCCAGGCAATGGGCGGCGCGATGAGTCTGACCGGCGAACCGGATGGCGAACCGATGAAGGTCGGCGTGTCCATCGCCGATATCATGTCGGGCATGTATGCGGGCGTGTCGATCCTGGCCGCCGTCCGCCATCAGGCGCTGACCGGCGAGGGGCAGCAGATCGACGTATCCATGCTGGACGTGCACGTCTCCTGGCTCGCCAACCAGGGCATGAGCTACCTTGCCACCGGCGAGGTGCCGGCGCGGCTGGGCAATATGCATCCCTCCATCGTGCCCTATCAGGTGATGCCGTCGGCGGATGGCTATTTCGTGCTGTCGGTGGGCAACGACCCCACCTTCGAACGGTTCTGCGGCGTCGCCGGCTGCGAGGCGCTGCTGCAGGACGACCGGTTCCGCACGGCGACGGAACGGGTCCGCAACCGCGACCATGTGACGGAAACGCTCAACGATATCACCCGCCAGCATCCGTCCGCCTGGTGGCTGGCGGCGCTGGAGAAGGCGAAGATCGGCTGCGGCCCGATCAACGACCTGAAGCAGGTGTTCGACGATCCGCAGGTCAAGGCGCGGGAAATGGTGATCGAGATGGACCACCCGGCGACCGGCGGCAAGCCGGCGAAGCTGATCGCCAGCCCGATCAAGATGTCCGCGACTCCGGTGACCTACCGTCTCGCCCCGCCGATGCTGGGGCAGCATACGGATGAGGTGCTGCGCGAGAAACTGGGCCTGTCGGATGCCGATATTGCGGCTCTTCGCGGCAAGGGCGTGGTCTGACGGATAGGTCGGGGGCATTCGGAAGGGAGACGATGAATATTCCCGAAAACTACATGGAGATCGCCCTGCATGTCTGCGCGGTGGTCTCGGTCCTGCAGATCGTCGCGACATTCATGTCGGGCGCGCATCGTACGGCGAAGTCCCGCAAGACGCTGTTTCTGACAATCCCCTTCCTAGGGTTCTATGTATACCTGATGCTGAAATAGCGTTTCTACGTGCATTGATTGCATAAATTCGCCTTGATGCAGCCGTTGTTAACATTCGGTTAAGGCTGGTTACGCGAAACTGCCGGCATGTCTGGCGCATTGGTCCGTTCGAAGTCTCCCCTGGCGCGCGGCGCGACCCTGTCCGCCGCGAAGCCTGCCGCCGCGCCTGCGAAGCCGCGGGGTGCGGCAGCGCTGAAACCCGAGGCCCATGCGCAGTCCGATGGCTACATCCCCTTCAAGATAAGGTTCCAGGCCTGGTGGGAAGGCGTCGAGCCGGAAGCCCTGGTCCGCCGGGGCCAGAAATCCCGCGCGGCGCCGCAGCGCAGCATCGAGGTCGATGCCAGGCCCGAAATACCCTCCGAGGCAAACCGGTCATCGTCGCGTATCAGGATCTGTGATCAGGTCTGGGGCGAAGGATTTACCGGACCCGGCGGGGCGGAATACGGGCTGGAACATATCGGACCCTTCCCGCAGGAACGCGAATGCCGGCTGCTCGACATGAGCGCGGGGCTGGGCGGGCGGATCGCCGAAATTGCGCAAAACCCGAATATCATCATTACGGGGCTGGAACGGGACAGCGAATATGCCGACCTTGCGCAGGAACGGGCCGCGTGCCTGGCGCAGGACAACGTGCAGCCGATAGCCCTTTACAATCCCGACCGGCTGGACCTGCGCGGGGTCAAATACGACACAATCGTGGCGCGCGAGGTGTTTTACGGCGTTGGCGACAAGCTGGCCCTGCTGGGCGCGCTGCGGAACGGCATGCGTAACAGCGGCGTGCTCGCCTTCACCGATTTCGTGCTCGCCGAATTCGACCAGAACGAAGGCCCGGTGATGGAGAACTGGGACCGCACCGAACCGGTCCGGCCGCAGCCCTGGTCGATGGACGAGTACCGGGACCGGCTGGATACCCTGAATTTCGACGTGATCAATTTCGAGGACGATACGGACCGGTATCGCGACCTTGTTGTCACGGCGTGGAAACGCATCGCGAACGGGCTGGAATCCGAAGGGCTCGACCGCGCCTATGTCGATGTGCTGATCACCGAAGCCGAACTGTGGCTGCACCGCATGCGCGCGCTGGAAAGCGGACAGCTCCGCCTGCTGAAGGCCACGGTGCGCAACAGGTAATTTTCGATCCGCGTCATGCGCCGTTGCGGCCCATGACCATGGTGCCGTCCAGGATCCGGTCGCTGGGATGCAGCAGCACCCGGTCGCCTTCCGCCAATCCGTCCAGGATTTCCGTGTACAGCGCGTTGCTGGTGCCGATGCGGATGATGCGCTTTCTCGCGATGCCGTCCGATTCGACGAAGACGGCCCATTCGGCGCCCTCCCGGAACAGCGCACCGACCGGCACGCGCAGCACGTTATTGCCCTGCCATACGACGATCCGCACCTCGACGCGGTAGCCATGGCCCATGCGCTGAAAGGCTTCGGGCGGGCCGGTAAAATCGATGATGGTAGTGACCCGCTGCTCTTCGATGCCGAGGGCGGAAAATTTCGTGAACCCGGTCGGCTCAACCCGCCGGACCACCCCCTGTAGTGCCCCGTCACCGCCCCAGTCCTCGATAAAGACGGGTTGGCCTTCGCGGACCCGCACGGCATCGGTCGATAGCAGGTCGGCGACAATCTCCAGTTCCGCCGGATCGCCGACCTCGACCAGCGGATCGCCGGCGGCGACGGTGCCGGCGCTTTCATGCAGCACCCGCAGGATACGGCCATCCACTGGCGCACGGACGTTCACGCAGCATCCACCGCTTGCGGCATCGCGGGCATCGTCGGGGCCGGCTTCGATCAGCGATGCGCGCGCGTTCTTCAGTTCGAATTCCCGGACGCGGCCGGCTGCCTCCGCCGTCGTCAGCGCCGCCCGCCGGACTTTCGCTTCCAGGATGGCGCGGTCCAGGGCGCTTTGCGATACCGTCTGCCGCGCCGCCAGCTGCCGGGCCCGCGCCAGTTCCTCCAGCGCGAAATCCAGTTCCGCATGCGCCCGTTCCTGGTCCGCCCGGGCGAGCGACAGCGCAGCCTCCGCACCCTTTGCCAGCGCCTCGGCCTGGGTGCGCGACCGGATGTCGAGCAGCGTCGGGTTGCCGGGTTCGATCGTCGCCAGAACGGTTTCACCCGCGATGACCGGGTCGCCGGCCTTTTTCGTGATCCGCATGGCGCGGCCGGGCAGGGGAGCGGAAACCACATAGACCTCCCGTACCCGTGTCTTGCCCTCGTCTTCGACCGTCACCAGCAGTTCGCCGCGGGTGACGGTGGCGAAATCGACCGGGACCGGCTGCGGCATGAAGGCATAGACCAGCCCTCCGGCCAGCAGGACGCAGAGGATGCCCCAGAATGCGATACGGCGGAACTGCGGAGTCATGTGGCGGCTACTCCCTGGTTTTCAGTACGGCGATCAGGTCGAGCGTATCGATGCGCCGCCGAACGAAAAGGCCGGATACCACCACGGCGCCGATGATGACCGCTGCGGCGATCCCGAAGGAATCGCGCTCGATATAGAACGGTATCCGGTACAGTTCCGTTTCGAAAATCGACGACATGAAGCGGCACAACGCATAACCGAAGGCGCAGCCGGCGGGCAATGCCAGAAAGGTCAGCGCCGCCAGTTCGCCAAGCAGGATATACGATATTTCGAAGCGCGTCAGGCCCAGCACCCGCAGGCTGGCAAGTTCCCGCCCGCGTTCCGAAAGGGAAATCCGAACGCTGTTATAGACGACGCCAAACGCCAGGAAGCAGGAAAACATGATATAGAATCCGACCATGATGAACATGGTTTCGCCCAGTGTGTTGCGGAAGGCGGCGATGGCGGCCTCGCGCCGGGAGACGCTGGCGACCTTCGGCAGGTCCTTCAGCGCGGCGTCGAGCTTCTGCTGCTGTTTTGGGTCGGCGAGCAGGCGGGCGCCGGACACGCTGGGCGCTTCGCGCATCATCCGGTTCAGGGCGTCGAGCCGCATATAGGCCGGGGTGCCCAGATAGGTGGTGAAGATCGCTGCGACAGGCACCTCGCGCACCGGGCGCCGGCCTTCCAGAACTTCCACGGTGATCGTGTCGCCGGCTTTCGCGCGCAGCAGCTTCGCCAGCTTGTCGGACAGCAGCAGCCCTTCGGGGGGCAGCGTGACGGGCGCATCATTTTCGTCCAGGACCCGGCCCAGTTCCGGCGTGGTCGGCAGGCCGGTCAGCGCCTCACGCCGCGAATACTGGCCATGCCTGAGCCGTACCGGGACGGCGCGGTACGGCTCCACCGCCACGACGCCGGGCAGGCGCGCCAGTTCATGCAGGATGCGGGTCGGCTGGGGGTCGGTCAGGCTGACATTCAGGTCGTCGCGCTGGACCTGGCTGTACTGTACATCGACGATCCTGTTGATCGCGTCGATCCAGTACATCGAGCTCAGCAAAACCGAGAATGCCAGTGCGATGCCGGTCACGCTCAGCGCCGCGCGCATCGGCCAGCGCAGGATATGGCGCAGGATCATCCGGGTCGGCTGGTCCAGCGCGCCCAGGAAGCGCAGCCGGTGGAGGAAGCCGCGGTGATAGCTGGTCGGCGCCGGCGGCGCCATCGCCTGGGCGGGCGACAGGGCCGTGGCGCGGCGCACGGCGCCCGCGCTGCCGATCAGCGCCGCGATCAGGCTGATCGAGACCGCGCCGGCAAAGACCGCTGTGTCGAGGCGGAAATACAGGTACGGAAAGCGGTAGAATTGCGTATACATCTGCGTCAGCAGGTTGCCCAGCCAGGCGCCGCCGGCGCAGCCCAGCAGCACGCCGAACGCGACCATCGCCAGCACGAACTTGCTGTAATGCCAGCCGATGGCGGCGTCCGTATAGCCGAAGGCTTTCAGCAGGCCGATCTGTTCGCGTTCCGTCGCGATCAGCCGCGAGACGACCATGTTCAGCAGGAAGGCGGATACAGACAGGAAGATCGACGGCATCAGGGTCGCCATCGTACCCAGCTGTTCGATCTCGCTGGACAGGAACCAGTTCGATGTCTGGTCCTTGCGCAAATAGGCGCCGGTGCCGCCATAGGGGTCGAGCAGCACGTCGATCTGCCGGGTGACGGTTTCCGGGCTGGCGTTGCGCAGCAGCGACACGGCCAGGTCGTTGAAGGCCCCGTCCATGTCGAAGGCGGCGGCCAGCGCCTCGCGGCCCATCCAGATGATGCCATAGCGCTTGTCGTCGGGCATCATGGCGCCTGGCGCGATCGAATAGACATATTCCGGCGACAGGGCGACACCGACGATGTCGAGATGCCGCTTCTTGCCATTGATTGTCGCATGGAAGCGGTCGCCGGGTTGCAGCCGGTGCGCCTCGGCAAAGGCCTCGCTGATCACGGCTTCGTCCGGCCTTCCGCGCGTGACGCTGCGGCCCTGCCGGATCAGGATGTTGTTGAGCCGGATGCGGCCCGTTTCCGGGATGGAAACCAGACGCCCGATCACCGGCTCGTCGAAGCCCGCGATATCCAGGGTCACGTCGCGGACGATCCGCGTATCGACGGTTTTTATGCCGGGAATATCGGCGAGGCGCGGGACCAGCCGCTCCGGCGCGCGTTTGGCGAAGCCGAATACATCGGCGAAACGGTAGCGTTCGTAATAGACGTCCCGTGTTTCCTCCAGCGCCCGCAGCGTACTGAGCGACATCACAAATGTCGCGATTCCCGCGCTGATGACCAGGGCGACGGCGATAACCAGCCCCCGGACATGCCAGAGGTCGCGCAGCAGTTTACGGTTCAGCGGCTGCATGGCCTACCAGACGAGGTCGCGCGCCAACTGCCGGTGCGCATTGGTTTCGATGCCGGCGATCCGGCCATCGGCCAGCGATACCACCCGGTCCGCCATCGAGGCGATGCCCGCATTATGGGTAATCAGCGCCATCGAGGTGCGGAATTCCCGGTTGACCGCTTCCAGCGCCTCCAGCACGACGATCCCGGTCCGGCTGTCCAGTGCGCCGGTCGGTTCGTCGCACAACAGGATGGCGGGCCGCTTGGCGATGGCCCGCGCGATGGCGACCCGTTGCTGCTCGCCACCGGAAAGCTGGGACGGGAAATGGTCGAGCCGGTCCTTCAGCCCGACCAGCGCCAGCGCGTCCTCCGGTTTCATCGGGTCATGGGCGATTTCGGTGACCAGCGCGACGTTTTCGCGGGCCGTCAGGCTGGGAATCAGGTTGTAGAACTGGAAGACGAAGCCGACATGATGGCGCCGGTATCCGGTCAGCGCCCGGTCGTCGAACCGGGTCAGTTCGCTGCCATCGAAAAACACCTGGCCGCTGCTTGGCGCGTCCAGCCCGCCGATGATGTTCAGCAGGGTCGATTTTCCGCTGCCGGAAGGACCCAGCAGCACGACGATTTCGCCCCGATACAGGTCGAAATCGACGCCGTCCAGCGCCGTGACCGTCACCGCGCCGCTGTGGTATTGCTTGGTCACATTCCGCGCTGAAATCGTGCTGTCCCGGTCGCGAACCGGCGGTGATTCCGTTTTCATAGGATGAAATTGGGCGGGCGCCGCCCTCCATGCCATGTTTCAGGTCAATTTCGGGGAGTTATCGCATATTCCGCCGCGGGAATCTTTCTCCAACTCCGTATTGACAGGCGGCCCCGCCATCCCTATTTTCCGCGCTTCCTAAATGGACCGCATAATTCCGACGGATATAAGCCATGAAAGTCGTACGTTCGCTGAAATCGATGAAGATCCGCCACAAGGATTGCCGCGTGGTACGCCGCAAGGGCCGTATTTACGTTATCAACAAAACCAATCCACGGTTCAAGGCGCGGCAGGGCTGATCCTGCGCTGCCTGCCGTCCTTATAAGGGCGGCAAACCGAAGAAACCGCGCTCCGGCGCGGTTTTTTGTTGTCCCGGCATTGGCCGGCGGACGTTATACTCCGTTTCGGCCAGCAGGGAGTACCGTCATGGAAATGCCGAAGCCGGATGGCGCGATTATCGCGCGACGGCTGGAAATCGCCGAGGCGCTGCGCGAAATCGTGCCGGGCGAAGGCGTGATCGTCGATGAAGTGGCGCTGCGCCCCTATGAATCGGACGGGCTGACCGCCTACCGCACCTTGCCGCTGATCGTCGTGCTGCCGGAAGATACCCAGCAGGTCAGCCGGGTGCTGCGCTATTGCCACGAAAACGGCGTCAAGGTGGTGCCGCGCGGCGCCGGCACCTCGCTGTCCGGCGGGGCGCTGCCGCTGGCGGACGGCATCATCCTCGGCCTCGGCAGGTTCAAGAAGATACTGGAGATCGATTACGACAACCGCTGCGCCGTGGTGCAGCCGGGCGTCACCAACCTGGGCATTACCGATGCGGTGCGGGCCGACGGTTTCTATTATGCGCCCGACCCGTCCAGCCAGATCGCCTGTTCCATCGGCGGCAATGTCGCGGAGAATTCGGGCGGGGTGCATTGCCTGAAATACGGACTGACCACGAACAACCTGCTCGGCCTCGAATTCGTCACTATCGACGGCGAAATCCTCCGCATCGGCGGCAAGCATCTCGATTCCGGCGGCTACGACATGCTGGGCCTGATGACGGGATCGGAAGGGTTGCTCGGCGTCGTTACCGAGGTCACGGTGCGGCTGCTGCGGGCGCCGGAAACTGCCCGCGCCCTGCTGGTCGGCTTTCCGTCCAACGAGGCGGCGGGCGAATGCGTCGCCGGCGTCATTGGCGCTGGCATCATTCCCGGCGGCATGGAGATGATGGACCGGCCTGCCATCGCGGCGGCGGAGGCCTTCGTCGAGGCCGGGTATCCGCTGGATGTCGAGGCGCTGCTGATCGTCGAACTGGACGGGCCCGAAAGCGAGGTCGCATACCTGATCGGCGAGGTCGAGCGGGTCGCGCGCAACAAGGGTGCGGTATCGATCCGGATATCGAACAGCGAGGCGGAGCGGCAGAATTTCTGGGCCGGGCGCAAGGCGGCCTTCCCGGCCATCGGCCGGATTTCGCCGGATTACTACTGCATGGACGGCACGATCCCGCGCAACCAGCTGCCGCGCGTGCTGACGCGTATGGCGGAACTGTCCGACCAGTTCGGGTTGCGGGTCGCCAATGTCTTCCATGCCGGCGACGGCAACCTGCACCCGCTGATCCTGTACGATGCCAACGAGCCGGGCGAGCTGGAAAGCGCCGAGGAATTCGGGTCGGAAATCCTCAGGCTCTGTGTCGAGGTCGGCGGCGTGCTGACCGGCGAACACGGCGTCGGGGTCGAAAAGCGCGACCTGATGGGTACGATGTTCACGGAGGGTGATTTGAACCAGCAGCAGCGGGTCAAATGCGTCTTCGACCCGGATTCGCTGCTCAACCCGGGCAAGGTCTTCCCGCAACTGCATCGCTGCGCCGAACTGGGCCGGGTCCATATCAGCCGGGGCCAGGTGCGATTCCCCGACATCCCAAGGTTCTAGCAAACGCATGGCAACCGTTCTCAGACCCGAAAACGCCGGCCAGGTGCGCGATGCTGTCGCCTGGGCCGTCAGCGAGGAAACCCCGTTCGAAATAATCGGCGGCGGCTCCAAGCGCGCTATCGGCCGGCCCGGCAACGCATCGCATACGCTGGACCTGTCGGCGCTGCGCGGGATCACCCTGTACGAACCGGAGGAACTGGTGCTCTCCGCCGGTCCCGGCACGCCGATGGCAGAAATCAACGCGGCGCTGGCCGAACGGCAGCAGGAACTGGCCTTCGAACCGCCGGATTACGGCCCGCTGTTCGGGCTGGCGGAAGGGGCGGGGACGCTGGGCGGGGTCATCGCGGCGAACCTGGCCGGGCCGCGCCGGATCAAGTCCGGAGCGGCGCGCGACCATTTCCTGGGCTTCACGGCGGTGAGCGGCCGGGGCGAGGATTTCAAGTCTGGCGGCCGCGTGGTCAAGAACGTGACCGGCTACGACCTGTGCAAGCTGATGGCCGGATCCTTCGGCACGCTGGGCGTGATGACCGACGTGACCGTCAAGGTGCTGCCCGCGCC
>JAQCHR010000069.1 GCA_027619655.1 Pseudomonadota bacterium | reverse complement strand
GGGACGGACTGGTCGTTCGACTATAACGCCCGGCTGGTCGTGCGGGCGGAGGAAATCGGCTTCGACCTCGCCTTCGGGCTGGCGCAGTGGCTGGGCGCGGACGGGCATGGCGGACGAATCAAGTATCGCAAGAACACCATCGACCCGCTGCTGGTGACCTCCGGTGTCGCCGCCCTGACCCGCAACATCATCCTGATTTCCACGGTGCATGTGCTGTATGGCTGGCACCCGCTGCAGCTGGCCAAGATGGCGGCGACGCTGGACCACATGTCGCGCGGCCGCTGGGGGCTGAACCTGGTGACCGGCTTCCGTCCGAACGAGGTCGGCATGTTCGGGCTGGCGCCGATCCCGCATGACGAACGCTACGCCATGGCCGAGGAATTCACCGAGATCATGGAAGCCCTGTGGCAGCAGGACTCCAACCTTAACTGGAATGGCAAATACTGGCAGTTGAAGGACGCCTACGCCTCGCCCAAGCCGGTCAACGGCAGGCCGATCATGGTCAATGCAAGCGCCTCCGATGTCGGCCTTGCCTATGCGGCGAAGCATTCCGACCTGATCTTCATCACCAGCCCCGGCGGCGCGGATATCGACGCCGCCGTGGAAACCCTGCCGCCGCATACGAAGCGGATCAAGGAACTGGCGGCAGCAGAGGGGCGCGAGGTTCGCACGATCATCAATCCGCATGTAATCTGCCGCGACACCGAGGCCGAGGTTCAGCAGATCGTGCAGGCGATCCTGGACGGCGAAGACGCCGACACGATGGTCGGCAGGCAGAAGCAAAGCGACGCGCAGTCCTGGCGCGGCCACCAGCGTCAGCAGCGCTTCATCGGCGGCAATGTCCACGTTTTCGGAACTCCGGAACAGGTCGTCGAACAATTCGTGAAACTTAAGGCGGCTTGTTGCGACGGGGTACAGATCAACTTCTTCGACTATGAGCCGGATATGGCATATTTTGCCGCGCGCGTCCTGCCGCTGATGAAGCAGGCCGGATTGCGGATCGATTGATACGGGCTGAAAGCGGAGCGCAGGATGGCCACACATCTGTTTCGGGAGAATGCGCCACGGGATCCGGATGCGGCGCTCGCCCAGTTGCCGGTGCTGGATCTGGCGCCGTTCCTGCGGAGAGAGGACGGGGCCCTGGCACAGTTGGCGGAAGCTATCCGCCTGGCCTGCGAGGCCACCGGGTTCTTCTATATCCGCAATCACGGTGTGCCGGACGAACTGATCCACAATGCCTTCGCGCAGTCCCGGCGGTTCCATGCCCTGCCGCTGGCGGAAAAGCAGAAAATCCCGCAGGACGCCCATAACATCGGCTACCTGCCGATCAACGCCAGCATGCAGCGCCATTCGACCGTGCACCAGGCGACCAAGCCGAACCAGAACGAATCCTATTTCGTGACCCATGACCGCGGGCCGGACCATCCCGATGTGATCAACGGAACGCCGCTGCGCGGCGGCAATTACTGGCCGGCGGACCTGCCGGGGTTCCGCGAGGGCGTGATGGCCTATTTCAACGCGCTGAACGCACTGGGCCAGCAACTGGTGCCGGCCTTCGCCCTGGCGCTGGGCATGCCGGCGGACTGGCTGGACGATGACTTCGCCGATGAAAACAACGCCAAGCTGCGCATGCTGCATTACCCGCCGACCCGGATCGAGGACAATGATTTCGGCACCGGACCGCACACGGACAATTCCTTCCTGACCATCCTGGCCCGCGACAGCGTTCCGGGGCTGGCAATCCGCCTGCCCACCGGCGAATGGCTGGCGCCGCCGGTGTTGCCCGGCACGTTCCTGGTCAATATCGGCAATATCCTGCGGCGCATGTCGAACGACCGGTTCCTGTCCACGCCGCATGGCGTCATCGTCGATGGCGAAACCGACCGCTACGCCATGGCGTATTTTCACAGCCCCAATGTGGACCGCGTCATACGCGTCGCCAGTTCCTGCGTCGATACCGGCAACCCGGCCAAATACGATCCGGTGCCGTATCGGGAACTCATCACCGAATATTCCAAAGCCAACTACTTCCATCAGGATGGCTTCGGCCAGGGCGAAATCCGGCATCGCTACAAATAGGCTCTCCACCATTTTCGGCTTCCGCCGGCGCGGCTTGTGCGCGCCGCAGGCGGCCCGCATAATTGACGGCTGAAGCACAGGTCCGGGGAGTGAATCTTGCACGACAATACTGATGAATTCCGCGACCGGCCGGTCGCGGTGTTTGGCGCCGCGTCCGGCATCGGCCGCGCGGCGGCACTGGCCTTTGCGGCGCGGGGCGCACGGGTTGCGGCCTTCGACGTCAACGCCGCGCTGCTCAATGGCCTCGCCGACGAGATGCGCGCCGCAGGCGCGATACAGGCGCTGACCGCCGCCGCCGATGTGCGCGACAGCGCCTCCGTCGGCCCGGCCCTGCAGAAAGCCGCCGGTGAACTGGGCGGCCTCGATCATATGATCTTTACGGCCGGCATCCTGCGGGTCGGCTTCCTGGCCGACATGTCGGAACGCGATTTCGACGATGTCTTCGCCGTCAACATGCGCGGCTTCTGGGTCACGATGCGGGCGGCGCTGCCGTTGCTGCAGGGCGGCCCGGCGCGGCGGCGCGCCGTTACTGCGATATCGTCCGCGGCGGCGATCCGGCCGAAAGCGTCGAGCGGCGCTTACGCGGCGTCGAAAGCCGCGCTGTCGCATCTGGTGCGGGTCTTTTCGGTAGAACTGGCGGCCAGCGGCATCACCGTCAACGCCATCGCCCCGGCAACGGTCGATACGCCGATGGTCGCCCCCTATATGGGACCGGCGACCAGCAATCACGGCTACCGCCTGACCGGCACCTCGCCGATGGGCCGCATTGCGCAGCCGGCCGATATCGCCGATGCCTGCCTGTTCCTGAGTTCCGCCGCGTCGTCCTACATCACCGGCATCACCATGCCGGTCGATGGCGGATCGACCGCCGCACTGCCCGCGAGCTGATGCCCATGCCGGAAAACTGGGATCTGGAAGCCGATATCGTCGTCATCGGCTTCGGCGCGGCGGGCGTGGCCGCATCCGTCACCGGCTGCGAACTGGGCGCGGATGTCGTTATTCTCGAAAAGGCGCCGGAAGGGCGGGAGGGCGGCAATACCCGCGTCGCGGGACAGGGCTACCTGAACACGTCGGACGCCGGGCAGGCCGCAACCTATCTGAAGGCGCTGTGCGGCCCCTATACGGTGCCGGCAGCAATGGTCGATGTCTGGGCGGCGGAAATGTGCCGCAACAATGACTGGCTGGCAGCAATGGGCGGCGACCCGCAGGAACACCAGCACCCGCCGGTCGGGATCGAATTTCCCGAACTGCCGGGATCGGACTGCGTCCACAAGTTCCATGACGGGCCGACCTATGGCTATTCCTATACCTGGAAGCGCTTCGAAAGCCTGGTGAAGAAGCGCCCGATCCGGGTGCTGTATGAAACGCCGGGCCGCGAGTTGATCCAGGATGGGGCGACGCGGGCCATCCTGGGCGTGCGGGCGGAACGGGACAGCAAGCCCGTCTCCGTGAAGGCGCGCAAGGCCGTGGTGCTGACCTGCGGCGGATTCGAAAACAACCAGGACATGATCCGCAACTACCTGCCGGGCATGCCCTATTGCTACACTTCGGGCAGCCCCTATAACGAGGGCGACGGTGTTTCCATGGCGATGGCCGTCGGCGCGGACCTGTGGCACATGAACAATTTCGCCGGTCCCTCGATGGCGCTGAAAGTGCCGGAATTCGACACTACGTTTTCGATGCAGGCACTGCATTTTTCCAAGGAAATGCCGGGCGGGATGATCGTCGTCGGCCCGGACGGGCGGCGCTTTACCGACGAGAAGTTCAAGACCCGCCACGGCAAGATTCCGAAGAACGGCAAATGGATGCCGCTGGTGACGCCCTGCCCGATGTACATGATCTTCGACCGCGAGATGTTTGCCACCGGGCCGCTCTACGACATGAACCCCAGCCATAGCTGGAACCCGGTCGTGGAACAGTACCAGCGGAGCACCGACAACAGCGCGGAACTGGCGAAGGGCTGGATTACGGCCGCGGAAACGCTGGACGAGCTTGCGGAAGCGCTCGGGCTCGACCCGGAGACGCTAACGGAAACCGTGGCGCGCTGGAACCAGGGAGCCGGCAAGGGCTGGGACCCGGATTTCGGGCGCGAGCTGATGCTGGCGCCCTTTGGCGAGGGGCCGTTCTACGCGGTGGAACTCTCGCCCTCGATGCTGAATACGCAGGGCGGGCCGCGCCGCAACGAGAAGGCGCAGGTCGTCCGCCCGGACGGGACGCCAATACCCCGGTTGTACAGCGCGGGCGAGCTGGGTTCGATCTACAGCTACCTGTACCAGGGCACGGGCAATATCGGCGAATGCCTCGCCTTCGGCCGTATCGCGGCACGCGAGGCGGTGGCGCAGGCGGCTTGGGAATAAAGACACGACAAGGGAGAGATACCATGAGCGGCAGCAACCCGGCATTCAGATTCGACCATGTCCACATCATCAGCGAAACCCCGCATGAATCGGCGCAATGGTATGTGGACACCTTCGGCGCGGTGATCGCCGCCGACACGATGGCGCGCGGCGCACCGCAGATCTTCGTCGAACTGGGCGGCGCGAATATCATCATCCGCGGCAAACGCTTCGGCGAGGCCCCCACCAAGACCAATCCGATTGGCGAATATGCCGACTATGCCAGCCATAACGAATGGGGCACCGACCATTTCGGGTTCCTCTACGAGGGCGACCTGAAGGCCTATTGCGCCGAACTGGCGGCCAAGGGGGTGCAGTTTCCCGTACCGTTGAAGGAAGGCGTGAACGGTATGCGCCTGTGCTACGTCTCCGCCCCCGACGGCGTGAGCATCGAGATCATGCAGACGTAAGGTCTGGCATATGCCTTGGCGACGACGGCGCATTCAGGCAGGCGGCAACGATGATATCGATCAGGCGACGTGTGGCAGCATCATGTTCGACACCGTGCCGTGTGATGATACCCGCCTGGCGCGGCCAGCCGGCGTCGGCAAACCGTAGTGGAATAATGCCGGATTCGCCCAATACGGCCAGATGGTCTACCGCGTGAAAGCTGAGATAGCTGGAATCCCGCATCAGCAGGAGTTCCAGCGACACGATATCGGTTTCAATTGCGGCGCGCGGCGGCTGCAACCCGTGTGCGCGCATCATGACCTCGAGACGCCGAACCAGATAGGTGGAACGGCTGGGCAGTATCCACGGGTATTCCAGCAGGGCGGAAAAATCGAGTTTCCGTAAACCATGTAACGGGTGGTTTCGGTCCGCGACGACGCGGTAGTTATCGACCAACAGGGCAAACCCGTCGAGGTCCGGGTCCTCTGATCCCTCGGGAAGTGCTGCCAGTACGAGGTCCAGGGTGCCGTTGCGCAGGTCCTGCTTCAGGGTGTGGTCCAGCCCGGCATGCACTTCGATCAATACCGCCGGCCGCTCGTCACGAAAGGCGCTTATGGCTTCCGGTAGGATGCGGGTCTGCCAGGAAGGTCCGGCGCCAATGCGGACCCGGCCCGCCGTCCCCCGTCGCAGGGCTTCGATATCATTGGTTGCGTCCGTCATGCTGGCCTTCAGTGCGCGGGCATGCCGCAAGAAGGAGCGTCCGTACTCCGTCAGCGATACCCCGCGGGCGGTGCGGTCGAAAAAAGTGACCCCGGCCTCGTCTTCCATTCGTCGTATCGCCTTGGTGAGCGCGGGCTGGGTCAGGCCCAGGGCCTTGGCAGCGGCCCGCAAGCTGCCCGCCCGCGCGATCGTCAGAAAGTAGTCAATATTGCGGAGTTCCATGACGTCGACATATTCCATATGGTTATCACCATGGTTACCATTAGATGTTGTTGCGCTTCAAGACCCCGTGCCACCATTGATGGGTAAGAGACGGACCAGACAGGTCCGGCAGGACAGACAGGTCACCATACAGGGAGGTTGGGATGACACAGGGCAGACGCGTAAAACGCCGGATGGCACTGGCATTGACCGGTGCCGCTGCGATGGCGGGCATGCTGGCGGCGGGCGGGATATCGCCCGCACAGGCGGAATATCCGGAAAAGCCGGTGAAGATCATTGTGCCGACTCAGGCCGGCGGCGGCATGGATTCCGTCGCGCGCATCCTGCAGCGATTTTTCGAGGGGCACCCTGATGCCCTGGGCGGCAAGGTTGCTGTCGTGAACATGGCGGGGGCTGGGGGTACCATCGGAACCCGCGCCATCCGGGACGCCGAGCCGGATGGCTATACGGTCGGGTTCTGGCATGAAGGGTTGATCACCTCCGCCGCGATGGGCGTGGTTGATTACGATCATGATTCCTTTGAAGTGCTGGGTGCGACGGGCTATGGCGACCTCGGTTTCGGAGTCAGCACCAAGTCGCAATACCAGAGCTTCAAGTCGCTGCTCGATGCCGCGAAAGCGAATCCCGATACCGTGAAATGCGCGACCAATGTGGGCCTTCCGGTTCATTTTGTACCGTTGATGGTAGGCAACGATGCGAAGGTGCAGTTCCGTTTCGTACAGGTTGGCGGCGGCGCCAAGCGGTTTCCGTCTGTTGTCGCAATGCATACGGATTTTGCCATCTTCGGCGCGCTGGAATTCGTAAAATGGGCTGATGCCGACCTGAAGCCGATCGTCATGTTTTCGGAAAAGCGCCTGGCGCAATTGCCGGACGTGCCGACGGCGAAGGAAATGGGTGTCGATGTGGTCGCCAAGGCGAACCGTATCTGGCTTGCGCCCAAGGGGACACCCGAAGCAATACAGGAACATCTGGTCACCGCTCTGCGTAAAGCGATGGCTGATCCGGAAGTCAAGGGCCAGATGAGCAAACTGGGCATGACACCGGATTTTGTCGAGCCGGCGGCATTGCGCCGGGAACTCGACTGGTGGAAAAAAACGGCGACGCCCCTGGTCGCCGCCGCGCGTCAACTCAAGTAGCAGGTTCCCGACGTTGCAATTGCTACTGCGCCTTTACGGTGAAAGCTGGCGGCGGGCGGACACGATCCTCGCGATAGTCCTGACCGGGTTTTCGGTCGTGGTCATTATCGAGGCGAACCGCCTGCCGCCACCCTTCTTCGATCCGCTTGGCTCCGCCGCCGTACCGCGCGCCGTCGCGACATTGCTGATCGTGCTCTCGGCGTGCCTGCTGGTACGGTGCCTGTTGCAGCCGCTGGAAGGACAACGTCGCGCGGACGCGGCAGAAGGGACAAACAGTCCCGGTATCGCACTGAGCGCGGCGGTCCTGCCGATTCTGTATGTCGGCGTGATGCAATTCGGCATCCTGGGATTTGCGCCCGCTTCGGTTCTGTTCGTGATGTCGCTGGGTGGCGCGCTGGCGCGCTGGCGGCCCATGGCGTTGGTCGCGCTGTTGCCGGTGGCGTCGCTTGCCGGATTCGGGCTGGAAGCCTTGTTGACGGAATTTTTCTATATCGATCTGCCACAGCGATCCTTCTGGATGGGTGACCACTGAATGCTCGCCGATCTCGCGCACGCTTTCATGTATATCGCCCAGCCCTGGCCCTTTTTCTGGGTACTGCTGGGGACCGCATTGGGAATATTTGTTGGCGCTGTACCCGGGTTGACCGGCGGCATGCTGATCACCCTGACCATGCCGCTCACGTTCTATATGGACAGCACGGAAGCGCTGGTCCTGCTGGTTGCGATGTATGTGGGGTCGGTGTCGGGAGGCCTGATTTCCGCGACCCTGTTGCGCATGCCGGGCACGCCGTCCTCCATCATGACGACCTTCGACGGATATCCGATGGCGCAGTCCGGCCGGCCAGAACGGGCGCTGGCGCTGGGCATCGGGTCATCCCTGGTCGGCGGGCTGATCGCCGGTGCATTTCTGGTTCTGCTGTCGCCGCCACTATCGCGCTGGGCCATGACATTTGGCCCCTGGGAATATTTCTCCATGGTGCTGATGGCGATTGTGCTGATCGCCTCGATCAGCCAGGGCAGCATGGTCAAGGGGCTGATCGCAGGATTCCTGGGAATGGTTTTCGCCATGCCGGGATTGAACGAATCCGATGGCCAGCTTCGCCTTACCGGCGGGTTTCACGAATTCGACGACGGGTTCAAACTGCTGCCTGTCCTGCTGGGTGTCTTTGTGATGAGCCAGATCATCAAGGACGCGTTCGAAATCGGCAAGATGCCGACATCCTTGAAACTTGGCACGGACCGCGTCGTCATCGGTCTGTACGAATGGCGCCGACATGCGGTGAATATCCTGCGCTCCGGCGTGATCGGAACATGGATCGGCATCCTGCCCGGCGTCGGTGCCAGCATTTCGTCCATGGTCGCCTATGCCACCGCCAAAAGCCTCTCCCGGACGCCGGAAAAATTCGGCACCGGGCATGAAGAAGGCATCGTTGCGTCGGAGGCCGCGAACAATGCCAATGTCGGCGGCGCGCTGATCCCGATGATCACGATGGGTATTCCGGGCAGCCCGATCGATGCGATCCTGCTGTCGGCACTGGTTCTGCACAACATCCAGCCCGGTCCGCTGCTGTTCATTACCAATGGCGATTTTGTATGGGCGCTGATGGCGGCCTATTTTGTCTCCAACATCCTGATGTTCGTGATCATGACCCTGTCGGTGCGGCGCATTGCGCGGGTGATCGTCTTCGACAAGGCATATCTGTTGCCGGTTATCTTCGTTTGCTGTGTCGTCGGTGCCTATGCCCTGTCCAACCGGCTGTACGACGTATGGGTCGTGATCGGTTTCGGTCTCATCGGCTTTGGCCTTGATCGCGCCAGGGTTCCGCTCGGTCCTTTCGTAATCGGCTTCGTTCTCGCCGGAATTTTCGAGGCGGAATTGCGATCCGGCCTGCAGATGTCAAACAGCGGAATCTGGGGTGTTCTTGAGCGCCCTATCGCGCTGTCGTTTATCGCCATTTCCATCGTCATGCTGGCCTGGCCATTCATCCAGCAGCATCTTACCCACCGCAAAGCCAAGAAACGGGAGACCTCAACATGACGGGCAGCAACGTCCTTTTCATCATGTCCGACGAACACAGCCGCAGGGTGCTTGGCGCGTATGGCAACCGGGTCGTGCACACGCCGCACATGGATGCGCTTGCCGCCGCGGGAACGCTGTTCGAAAGCGCCTACTGCAATTGTCCGATCTGCGTACCCAGCCGGGCCAGTTTTGCAACGGGCCAATACGTGCATGAGATCGGCTTCTGGGACAACGGCATTCCATACCACGGCGATCCGGCGAGTTTCGGTCACCGGCTGCATGATTGCGGCCAGCGTTGCGATTCCATCGGCAAGCTGCATTATCGCGCGGCGGAAGACCCGAACGGCTTCGACAATGAGATCCTGCCGCTGCATGTCCTGAATGGCATCGGGGACCTGCAGGGGATGCTGCGCAGCCCGCCGCCTCGCCGGCCATCGACGGCGCAACTGGCGGCGGACGCCGGCGAAGGAGACAGCACCTATCTGCAATACGACCGCAACATCCGCGACGCTGCCTGCGAATGGCTCGAAAACATGTCGAAAAACCCGACGGACAAGCCGTGGGTCCTGTTCGTGTCTTTTGTATGCCCGCATTTCCCGCTGGTCGCGCCGCCGGAATTTTTCAGGATGTACCCGCCCGAGAGCCTGCCCATGGCGCAATTGCGCGGCGACGGAGAATTTCCCGATCATCCGGTCCTGCGCACCTTGCGGGAGGTCCAGAATTACGAGGATCACTTCCGTGACGAAGCCCATGTCCGCACGGCAATGGCCGCCTATTACGGCATGGTCAGCTTCCTGGACGACAATATCGGACGCATCCTCGGGACGCTCGACAAGGTCGGCCTGACCGATGATACGGCGATTATCTATACCGCCGATCATGGCGACAATCTGGGCGCCCGCACGTTCTGGGGTAAATCAAACATGTATGACGAAAGCGCGGGCGTGCCGCTGATCTTGAAAGGACCGGGCATTGCCGCCGGCAAGCGGGTCGCGACGCCGGTATCGCTGCTGGATGCCTACCCGACGATTCTGTCGCTTGCCGGTGCCGCACCGGTCGCGGAGGATGCCGGCAAGCCGGGCCGGTCGCTGCTGGAAATCGCCGATGGCGCGGACCCCGACAGGACGGTGCTGGGGGAATATCATGCGGTCGCTTCGACAACGGGTATCTTCATGATCCGGTTCTGGCATTACAAATACATCCATTATGAAGGGGAGAGGCCGCAGCTCTTCGACCTCGCGGCCGACCCGATGGAAACCCGGGACCTGGCGCTGGAACCGGGCAACGAGGGAATCCTTGCGGAAGGCGACCGCCGGCTGCGTGAAATTTGCGACCCGACGGCAGTCAACGCCCGGGCCTTTGCGGACCAGGCCGCCCGCGTCGCCGAATTCGGCGGCGAGGAAAAGGTCCGAGCGATGGGCAGCTACCCCTATACGCCTGCACCGGGTGAAAAACCGCGCATTTCGGGTGCCGGATAGGGGGCGGCCATATCCGAGACTTTCCGGATTACTTTATGACGGCAACCTGTACCCCTGATACGACGAGGCAAACTTCGTGATCATACCTTGCTGATTCGCTGCTGACCGGCAGGGGCCTGCCGCTATTTTGCCGCATTCCGGGAATAGATGGGTGCGCGGATTATGGGAATCGCCCTTGGTAACGGTGAAGAGGCAGCATGAACTGGTTTCTGGCGAAGATCGACAACCTGGCCGGCACATTGATCGCCGCGGCTTCCGGCCTGGCGGCGGCGCAGATATTCGCCTTCATCCACGCCTATCTGCAGCGGCTGGGCGGGCATCTGGACGAGGCGCGCCGCGGACAGGGCGCCCTGCTGAACGGGCAATCCGGCGCCGTGATCCAGGATGAGGCGCTGCGCGGCCAGGTCACCACGCTAACCCAGGCGCGCATCGATGCGCTGGATCAGGCCTACCGGGCCATTGACCAGGCCGGCGGGCTGGCGAAGCCTTTTATCTTTTTCCAGCATTTCGACCCGGACATCGCTGCGGCCACGGCGCAGAATTTCGTGCCGGCGCTGCCGCTGGACATGCCGAGCCTGGTATATGGTTTCGCGGGTATCGTTTTGGGATGGATGTTCTGGGAACTCGTCAAGGCGCCCGTTGCGATCATGGCCCGCCGCCCGGCGCCTACGCCAAAACCGCCCCGCCGCGATCCGGGCTTTCCGCGACTAGTGGTTGCCGCCTAACATAAGAGTCCTTTTTA
>JAQCHR010000068.1 GCA_027619655.1 Pseudomonadota bacterium | reverse complement strand
CGGTCAACCGGAACCGCGACGCGGGAGCGATCTATCCGGTCACCTGCCGCGGCCGGTAGATCGCGGTGTGGTGGATGCGGGCGATGCAGCCCGTGCCGTCGGCGACGGTGCAGACGTCGATCTCGACGAAGCGGTGACCCTTGTGTTCGTATTCCTTCAGCACCCGGGCGCGGGCGGCGAGGGCGGCATCGAAACCGGCGGTCGCGTAATTGCGGATATGGCTGCCGACATGCATCCACGGTCCCATCTTCACATTCGATCCCAGCGCCCGGTTGGCGAGCCGCAGGATCAGTCCCGGATGGGCGATTCTTTCCTCTGCATACAGCGGCAGGGTCTCCCTTGCGTCGCGCAGATAGGCCAGATGCTCCTCCTCGCTGTATTGCGCCTCAAAGGTGCCGAGCACCGCTCCCGGTCGCAGCGATTCCGGTGCCGCGTCCGGCCGTTCGGCAGGCAGGGGGGCTGCGGGGATCTCGTCGATCCCTGGGGCCGTTTCCGGCACCTCCAGCCGCGCGGAGCCAGTGGCGCAGAGGATGTCGCCCATCGTCACCTGCAGGTCCAGCCCGCCATCGCTGTTCGGCGTGCCCGAGGCGGTGGCTTCCTTGCCGTCATAGACCGGCTTCAGCAGCCGGCAGTCGGCGCTGCCGTGGCGCAGCCAGTCGATGCCGTATTGCTGCACCGCCAGATGGCTCATATAGGCGTATACCTCGACCCCCGGCACCAGCCCGCCGTCGAAGCCGAATTTCTTCGCCACCGTGTCGTCGTGGATCCGGTTTTCCGACGCGGCGGAAAGATTATAGGCTGCGACGACATGCCGTAACTGCGTTGGCGCATTCATACGTTGTTCCTTTTCGGCCACCCCTGCCGTGAAATTGTACCACCGTACCGCGATGACCCGTGGTAAAACCATCCCCGGGCGGATTGTTTCATGGATCGCGCGATACAGGAAGTCGGGCCGTGGCACGGGTCATTTTTACGGAAAACCTTCAGCGGCACCTGTCCTGTCCCGTGGCCTGCGGGGTGGGGGATACGGTATCCGCGGTGCTGCACGATGTTTTCCGGGACAATGCCGGTTTGCGCAGTTATCTGCTGGATGACCAGGGGCGGCTGCGGCAACACGTGTCGATTTATATCAATGACCGGCTCGTCGCCGACCGGGAGCGTCTGACCGACCCGGTCGCGGCGGCCGACGAGGTCTTTGTGTTTCAGGCGCTGTCGGGAGGATGAGGTGACGGAGCGGCTCTATGTGGCGACCCGCTAGGGATTGCTGGAATATGTGAAGGCGGACGGCGACTGGGTGTGCGACCGGCAGTCCTTCGTTGGCGACCCGGTGACGGCGGTGATGCGGGACGACCGCGACGGCAGCCTCTACGCCGCGCTGAACCTGGGGCATTTCGGCGTCAAGATGCACCGTTCCGATGACGCGGGTGTGACCTGGCGGGAACTGCCCGCGCCGGCGTTTCCCGCCGTTCCGGACGCCACGGACGGGCCAAGCGTCTCGATGATCTGGACTCTCGCCGCCGGCGGGGCGGACCAGCCCGGCTGGCTCTGGGCCGGGACTCTGCCGGGCGGGTTGTTCGTGTCCCGCGACCGGGGCGAAAGCTGGGCCCTGAACGACCCGCTGTGGCAGGACCCGCGGCGCAGCGAATGGAACGGCGGCGGCTATGACAATCCCGGCATCCATTCCATCTGCGTCGATCCGCGCGACAGCCGCCGGCTTGTGATCGGCGTTTCCACTGGCGGTGTCTGGATGACGGGGGATGCGGGGCAGACCTGGTCGATGGGCGGCAAGGGGCTTCGCGCTGCATACATGCCGCCGGCGCTTGCCTTCGAGCCGATTGCGCAGGACCCGCACCGGCTCGTCCGTTGCGCTGTCGCGCCCGATGTCATCTGGTGCCAGCACCACAATGGAATATTTCATTCGGCCGACGGCGGCGAAAACTTCACGGAAATCGAAACGGCGTCGCCCTCCGCCTTCGGTTTCGCCGTCGCGGTGCACCCCTCCGACCCCGATACCGCCTGGTTCGTGCCGGCGGTCAAGGATGAGTTCCGCTACCCGGTGGACCAGCGGCTGGTGGTGACCGTGACGCACGACGGCGGCAAGAGTTTCACGACTCTCGATACGGGGCTGCCGGACCAGCCGTCCTTCGACCTGATCTACCGCCACGCGCTGGATGTAGATGACGCCGGGGCGCGGCTGGCCATGGGCTCGACAACGGGTAACCTCTGGATCGGTGAGGCGGGCGGTACCCGCTGGCAGCAGGTTAGCGGTTATCTGCCGCCGATCCATCAGGTGCTGTGGGTGTGAATATCCAGTCGCGGAACCGGGTTGCGCGCGATGTTTTCGTGAAAGCGTCCCCGTGACCGATAGCGGCATGCCCCCCGGGGACAGCGCCGCCCTTTTGCGGCAGGCGACGGAATTGCATGGTGCGGGGGATGCGGCGGGCGCGGCGGCGCTGTTCCGGCGGATCGTTTCCGCGCATCCCGAACAGCCGGTCGCCTGGGCGCTGCTGGGCGGCGCGCTGCTGGATGCCGGGCAGGCGGAAGCGGCGGCTGACGCGCTTGGCCGTGCGGCGGCCCTCGCCCCGGAGAACGATGATATCGCCGTCGAACGGGCGGTTGCGTCGCAGGCATCGGGGCGACCGGAACCGGCCATCGCCGCCCTGGCCGGCCGGCTTGCAAGGTTGCAGGATTCGGAGCGGGCGCAGGCCGTGCTGGCGGAAGCGTATCGCAGCCTGTCGCAATGGGATGCGGCCATTGCCGGGTACCGGCGAGTCCTGAAAATCAATCCGGACAACAACCCGGCGCGGATCGCGCTGGGCACCTGCCAGCAGCGCAACGGCGACATGGCCGGCGCCGTGCAATCCTATCGGGAGGCGCTGGCGCGGGATCCAGTGGCGGATGACGCCTGGAGCAATCTCGGGCTGGCGCTGAAAGCGGCCGGGCGGTTCGAAGAGGGGGTGACGGCGCTGGAAAACGCGGTGGCGCTCAACCCCGACGATCCGGCGACACTGAGCAACCTGGGGGTGGTGCTGACGGCGGCGGGGCGGCTGGAGGATGCCGCCCAGGCCCTGGAATCCGTGACTGCGGATCATCCGGGTTTCGCGGATGGCTGGAGCAACCTGGGCAATCTGCGGCAGGAGCAATGCCGGCTGGACGCGGCGCTGGCGGCGCATGACCGGGCCGTGGCGCTGGATCCCGGCAACGCCGAATGCCGCTGGAACCGGTCGATGACGCTGCTGCTGTCGGGTGACCTCGCGGCCGGGTTCGCCATATATGAATGGCGGCGGGGCACGGTCGATCATGCGCCGCCCGTGCATGGATCGCCGCTCTGGGACGGGACCGATCCGTCGGGCGGCGCATCCTGTTGCTGGCGGAGCAGGGCTTCGGCGACGCGATCCAGTTTGTACGCTATGCACCGCTGCTGCGGCAACGTGGTGCTGCGGTCACCATCGGTTGCCACCCAAAGCTGGCCGGGCTGTTCCGGACATTGCCGGGTCATTCGCCCGTGGTGTCGACCGGCGAAGCGGTGCCGGCGGTCGATTGCCACCTGCCGCTGATGAGCCTGCCGCATCTGCTCGGCACCGGGACGGATACGATTCCGGCAAAGGTGCCCTACCTGTTTCCGCCGCCGGGTGCGAAACCGCCACCGCCTTCGGCGGCGGGGCGGCGGCGGATCGGATTGTGCTGGACCGGCAATCCGAAGCACCCGGACAACGCACAGCGTTCCCTATCGCTGGAAATGCTGTCGCCACTGCTAGCGCGGGGCGGGATCGAATGGGTCAGCCTGCAATTCGGCCCCGGTTCGGAGCAGGCGGGCGGGACAGGTCTTGCGGATTGGTCCGAACATCTCGACGGATTCGCGGATACGGCGGCGGTGCTGTCGGCGCTCGATCTGGTCATCACCGTCGATACGGCCACCGCGCATCTGGCGGGCGCGCTCGGACAACCGGTCTGGCTGCTGCTGAAATATGCGCCGGACTGGCGCTGGATGCTCGCGCTCAGCGACAGCCCGTGGTATCCGACCATGCGCCTGTTCCGGCAGGACGCGCCCGGCGACTGGCCGGCGGTCGTGCATCGTCTCGGCGACGCATTGGAATTGTGGATGGAGAACTGATGCTGCGCCGTACCTATGACTGGACCATGGAGCTTGCCGCGCGGCCGCATGCGATGTTCTGGCTGTTCGTCATCGCCTTCGCGGAAAGTTCCTTTTTTCCGATTCCGCCGGATGTGCTGATCATTCCGATGGTGCTGGCCGCGCCAACCCGGGCCTGGCGAATCGTTGCCGTGGCGACCGCCGGTTCCGTGCTGGGCGGCTTGGCCGGATACGGCATCGGTTATTTCCTGTTCGAGGCTTTGGGCCAGCCGATTCTCGATTTCTACGGCTATGCGGCGAAGTTCGATCGCTTCCAGGAATGGTACCGGGAATGGGGCGGCTGGATCGTTTTCGCCGGCGGGTTCAGCCCGGTGCCCTACAAGGTGATCACGATTGCGAGCGGCTCCGTGAATCTCGACCTGGTTACCTTTACAGTGGTTTCCCTTGTCAGCCGCTGCGGCCGGTTCCTGATCGTCGCGGCCCTGTTGTGGAAATTCGGTCCGCCGATCCGCGCCTTCATCGAGCGCTGGCTCGGGCCGCTGACGCTGGCCTTCGTCGTGTTGCTTGTTTTGGGCTTTGTAATGCTTAAGTATCTGGCGTGACCTGATGGAAACCGGTGCATGAACCTGCAAAACCCCTATCTGGCCCCGATCCTGCTGTTTTTTATGAGCGCGGGCACCCTGGGTGGCGCGCATGCCTTCGAATACTGGGGCGGGCTGCAGCCCTGTACCCTGTGCCTGTACCAGCGCTGGCCCTGGTGGATCGCGGGCGCGCTCGCCATCGTGGCGATCATCGTCATCGGGAACCGGCGGCTTCATGCGGCGGCGCTGTCCCTGGCGATCCTGACGGTCTGGGCCGGTGCCGGGATTGCAATCTATCATGTGGGCGTCGAACAGCGCTGGTGGGAAGGACCGACGGCCTGTTCCGGGGCGGCGACCCCGGCGACGCTGGAGGAATTGCGCGCCATGGTGCTGGCAGCACCCGTTATCCGCTGCGACGATATCGCCTGGTCGCTGTTCGGCATATCGATGGCCGGGTATAATGCGCTGCTGTCGCTGGCGACCGGCGGCGGCATATTGTGGCTGTTGCGCAACGAACAGAGGCAGCAATGACGGATAAGGGCCCTGCCTACCTGCCGGGTGATCCGGCGCCGAAGGGGCTGGTCGACCGGATTATCCGCGTCGACCAGGCGGGCGAATTCGGCGCGGTGCGGATCTATGCCGGCCAACGCAGCGTGATTCGCGAGGGCAAGTCGGCGGATCTGATCGACCACATGGCGGAACAGGAAGCGCGGCACCTCGCCACCTTCAACCGGCTGGTCGCCGAACGCCGCGTCCGGCCCACCGCGCTGGCGCCGCTCTGGCATGTTGCCGGCTACGCGCTGGGCGCGACGACGGCGCTGCTGGGCGACAAGGCGGCGATGGCCTGCACGGCGGCGGTCGAGGAAGTGATCGACGAACATTACGGCGGGCAGCTCGACGAACTGGGCGAGCGCGAACCGGAACTGCGCCGGGTGATCGAAGAATACCGCGCCGATGAAGTCGAACACCGCGAAACCGCGCTGGCGCATGGCGCGGCGGAGGCACCCGCCTATCCGGTGCTGTCGGCGGCGGTCAAATCCGCATCGCGCCTCGCGATCTGGTTGTCCGAAAGGTACTGACCCGCCACGTGTCAGCGTGGCGGCAAGCGCAACCGCGCGCCCGAGCTGACGCGAGGCAAGCCAAGCGGGCGGATGCCCTCGCCCGGCGTCTGAGGGCAAAAATTAAACCGGATCCAGTTCCGCGTCCCAGTACAGGAAGTCGCGCCAGCTTTCGTGCAGGAAGTTCGGCGGGAAATGCCGGCCGTTGGCCTGTAGCTCGTGCGAGGTGGGGCGCGTCGGGTGGCGCAGCGGCAGCATGCCGGCACGATGCGGCATCCTGCCGCCCTTGCGCAGGTTGCAGGGCGCGCAGGCGGCGACGACGTTTTCCCAGGTTGTCCGGCCGCCGCGCGATCGCGGGATGACATGGTCGAAGGTCAGTTCATGGGACGGCAGGTCCATGTCGCAATACTGGCAGGAGAACCGGTCGCGCAGGAAGACGTTGAAGCGCGTGAAGGCGGGCTGCCGCTGGGCGGCGATGTATTCCTTCAGCGAGATCACGCTGGGCAGCTTCAGCGAAAAGGACGGCGAGTTGATTTCGGTGTCGTATTCGGAGACCACATTGACCCGGTCGGTGACCACCGCCTTCACCGAATCATGCCAGGACCAGAGCGACAGGGGAAAGTAGCTGAGCGGCTGAAAATCCGCATTCAACACCAGAGCCGGAAATGCATTCGTTGCGACGATCATGCCAGTTCTCATACTCATCCCATCGCATAAATATCTGATTCGACAATCGCTTTCAAGGCGTCAGTCGTGAATATTTACCGCGGGACGGTAACCTGCCTGTAACACGGCGACTGAAGAGGGCGGCGTCAGGACGGTGACGATTTCGTCGGCCGGGCAGGGCGACGGCGGTCCGTATCCCTGCCAGGTCCAGCCATGCAGCCTTGCGTTCCGGACCAGGCAGGGACGGGATTCGCTGGCGACGAACGCGCCGTCGGGCAAGTCGCCGAACCGGGCCTGCCAGCGTTGCTGGCGGCGGGTAGGGGGCGTGATGCGCTCGGCATGCAGTTGCGCATCGATTTCCCGCGCGCGCGGCGGCGCGTCCAGCGCCTGCGCGATGCGCCACGCGTCCTGCCACGCGCGAAAGGCATCGCGCCGGCATTCGCAGCAGGGCCGGTGGCCGGCGGCGATGGCGGCGGCCTCGTCGAAGAAGAACAGTTCCGTATATCGCCGTGGCGTCATGACGGCGCGGTGGCGGCCGCGAAAGTCGAGTTGGCGGATCAGCCAGGCCTTCAGCGCCCAGCGCCGGTTACCGAGCTGCCGGTACTCGTCATGCAGGATGCCGCGATTGCCCATGAAAGCGCCGCGTTCGGGAACGGCTACGATATCGCCCAGCGGCGTGACGCGGTTCTGCAGCGGCATGGGTCAGGCGGCGAAGGCGGCCTTCAGGAAGGCGCCGCCATGCTGCAGCCCCGCAATGTCGATGCCATGGCCCAGGCGCGGGCGCGCCAGTGTGGTGACGGTGAAGTCCGCCGCCGATAATCCCTGTTCGGCCATGGCCATGGATTCGAAGGGCACGACCTCGTCCGAATCGCCGTGCACCAGCAGGACCGGCGGTCGCGAGACGGCTTCGCTTGCCAGCCGTTCCGGGGCGACCAGCCGGCCGGAATAGCCGACGACGCCGGCGATTTCCGCCGTGCGGCGTGGCGCGACATACAGGCTCATCATCGTGCCCTGGCTGAACCCGACCAGCGCCAGCCGATCCGCCGACAGCCCGGTCCGTTTCAGTTCGCCATCGATAAAGGCATTCAGGGCGGATGCGGCGGACTGCACCCCGGCCAGCATCGCCGCCGGCGACCGGTCCTGCACGCTGAACCACTGGTACCCCATCGGCGACATGTCGCAGGCAAACGGCGCGTCCGGCGCGGCAAATTCGGCATCCGGCAGGATCTCGGCCCAGTGCGGCGCCAGCCCGATCAGGTCATTGCCGTCAGCGCCGAGCCCGTGCAACAGGATGACGAGCTGCCTGGTCTTGCCGGAAGCCGGGCCGTGGCGCGGGCCGTCCAGTGTCATGTTGTCCGCCATTGCTCTGTTTCCCTTCCGGTTCCGAAATGCGCGCTACAGCGCTGCATTATTGTAATGATGCCACATCAGCAGCGCGACCATGCCGCGATGGGGCCGCCAGTGCTCCGCGATACTGTCCATGGCAACGCGGTTCGGCCGTTCCGAGAGCCCTTTCAGGCGCTGCACCGCGACCATCACGGCCAAATCGTCGGCGGGCCAGACATCGGTCCGGCCCAGCGCAAAGAGCATGTAGACCTCGGCGCTCCACCGCCCCAACCCCTTGCGCGCGACGATGGCGGCCATGACCGCCTCGTCTTCCAGCCGGTGCAACCCGTCGGGATCGAACCGTCCCTCCAGCACGTCCTGCGCCAGCAGGCGGGTATATTCCATCTTGCGGCGGCTCAACCCGACGGCCTTCAACGCGTCGTCGTCCAGCGCCAGCAGGGATTCGGGCGTCAGCGGATTGGCCGCCGCCAGCAGACGGCCCCGGATCGCGGCTGCGGCATGGGTGGAAACCTGCTGGCCGATGATGATGTTCACGAAGGTCTCGAAGCCCGGGTCCCGGTTGCGCGGTTCGGGGTATCCGACCTCGCGGATGATGCGCGCGATATCGGCGTCGCGGGCGGCGAGGGCGTCCAGCGCGGCGGCAATCGCCCGCGTCGTCATTTTCGTCGGTCGACTCATGGTGATTAACTAAATCATTCCGGCTACGCTACCGCCAGCCCGGTATTACCTGTTGAGTGAAAAACATGGAAACCGTAACCCGCTTTGCCCCTAGCCCGACCGGCCGTCTGCATCTCGGCCACGCCTACAGCGCCCTGTTCGCCGAGGCTGCGGCGCGCGATGCGGGCGGGCGGTTCCTGTTGCGGATCGAGGATATCGACCGGGGCCGCTGCCGGTCGGGTTTCGAGGACGGTATCTTGGAGGACCTTGCCTGGCTGGGCCTGCGCTGGGAAACGCCGGTCCGCCGCCAGTCCGACCACATGGCCGATTACCGGCAGGCGCTGGACCGGCTGCAGGCGGCCGGGCTGCTCTATCCCTGTTTCTGCACCCGCAAGGATTTGCGGGCTGAGGCGGAGGGTTCTGTGCGCGCGCCGCACGGGCCGGACGGGCCGCTGTATCCCGGTATCTGCCGGGGGCTGCCGGATGCGGTCGCGGCGGCGCGGATCGCGGCGGGCGACGCCTTCGCGCTGCGACTCGATATGGCGCAGGCGGCGGCGCGGGTCGGGCCCCTGACCTTTACGGACCGGGCGCGCGGGACCATCGCGGTCGATCCCGAAAGCTGCGGCGATGTGGTGCTGGCGCGCAAGGATGTGGCGACCAGTTATCACCTGGCGGTCACCTGGGACGATGCGCTGCAGGGCGTGACGCTGGTGACGCGGGGCGAAGATCTGCTGCACGCGACCCATGTCCATCGGGTGCTGCAGGCGCTGCTTGGCCTGCCGGAACCGGCATACCACCATCACCCCTTGCTGACGGACGATGCGGGGCGGCGCTTCGCCAAGCGCGACCGGGCCGAAACGATCCAGGCCATGCGCGACAGCGGGACAAGCACCGATGACGTCAGGGCCCGCGCCGGATATCCGGCGGCCTAGTGGAAGAAGCGCCCGGCATCGATGACGGTTGTCTGTCCCGTCATCGTGTTCGTGCGGCACATCGTTACCACCATGGCGGCGCAGTCATCCTTGTCTGCCGCCCGCTTCAGCACGGCCCCTGCCGATGACCGCTCGATCTGCGCGGGCAGCAGGTTCGCGGTCGCCCGCGTGCCTTCCAGCAGCCCGGGAGCGACGCAGTTCACCAGCGTCTCCGGCGCCAGCGCCACGGCCATGCAATGCGTCAGGTGGTTCAGCCCCGCCTTCGCCACCGCATAGGCGATGGACGAGCCCGTCGGGGTCAGCCCGGCGACGGAGGAGATATTGACGATGCGGCCCTGGCCCTGCGCCTTCATGACGGGCGCGACGGCCTTTATCAGCCGCATCGGCCCGGTCAGGTTGACGGCGAGAATCTTGTCCCAGATTTCATCCGTCAACCCGTCGAGGTCCTGGTAGGGAACAGATTTGTTGTAGGCGGCGTCATTGACCAGGATATCCAGCCGCCCGAACCGCTTCGTGACCGCATCCACCAGCGCCGTTATCGCAGCGCCGTCGGTAATATCGCATGCGAAGGCGGCGGCGTTGATCTGGTAGCGGAAGGCAAGGTCGCGGGCGACTTCCTCCGCCTGGTCGCGGCTCTGGGCATACATCACCGCGATATTCACGCCTTCGCGCGCCAGGGCATGGCAGATACGCTGCCCCAGCCCGCCATTGCCGCCGGTCACCAGCGCAACCGTTCCCGTTAGATCCATGGAATTCCTCCCCTATGCGGCGCGCGGATGCAGCCCGGCGCTTGGTATTTGTCGGCAGGCAGTGTGCAACCGGAGGGACGGTGGGGACAAGGGGGCTGTCCGCGATCTGTCGAGCCTTCCCCTTGCCGGCGGAAGGCCCCCTTCAAACCGGTTGACGCGGGATCAATGAGGGAGCCGCGCCCGGATTTGCTTCATGGGTTGCGGGCCCTAGCTTGACTACGAGGTTCTCCGGGCTCCAAACTGGACGCGCCCGACGATTTCACATGGGGGCATGTTCGATGCCGGTTTGTTGTAAAGAATAATAACTCTTTGATTTCAATTTAATTATTGAGCCAGGCAGTACCACAACAAGTAATGGGGGATGAGTGAAATGACCAAAATCACCGGTGCGCACCTTATTGCAAGGAGCCTAAAGCAACAGGGAATCGACCATCTATTCGGCGTCGTCGGCTTTCCGGTTGGCCCGATTGCCATCGCGGCACAGAAAGAAGGCATCAAATACGTTGGCATGCGTAATGAGCAGGCAGCGTCCTACGCGGCACAGGCATATGGCTACATGACCGGCCGTCCGGGCGCCTGCATCGTGGTCACGGGGCCTGGTGTCGTGCACGGCCTGGCGGGGCTGGCAAATGCCCAGCAGAACTGCTGGCCGATGATTCTTATCGGCGGCGCCTCGGAGACGTATCGCGGCGGCATGGGCGCGTTCCAGGAGGAGCGCCAGGTCCTGATCGCCACGCCGTTCTGCAAGTTCGCGCACGGCATCGAAAGCGTCCAGCGCATCCCCTATTATGTCGAGATGGCCACCCGGCACGCGACCTTCGGACGCCCGGGCGCCTGCTACCTGGATATGCCGGACGACATCATCACCGGCGAATGTGATCTCGACGACGTCGTCAAGGTCGAGCGCGTGGGCGAGCCTCCGCGCATGATCGCGCCGGCTGAGAACATCGACGCCGCGCTGGACCTGCTGGAAAAGGCCGAGCGGCCGCTTGTCCTGGTCGGCAAGGGCATGGCCTGGGCCCGGGCGGAAGACGAGGTCCGTGACTTCATCGACCGCACGCAGCTGCCGTTCGTACGCTCGCCGATGGGCAAGGGCGTGGTCCCCGAC
>JAQCHR010000067.1 GCA_027619655.1 Pseudomonadota bacterium | reverse complement strand
CCGCCCGGCCGACCCGGCCCGGGGCAACCGCCGGATATTCTTTGACTACGGCAATCGCGGCAACCTGCGCGCGCTGCAGTATTTCAACGATGCCCCCGGATCGAATGACCCGATCAGCGCCGCGCATGCGGGAAACGGGTTCCTGTTCCGGCGCGGCTACAGCCTCGTCTGGGCGGCCTGGCAGGGCGACCTGCTGCCGGGCGACGGGCGCATCACGATGGACCTGCCGGTTGCGCATGACAATGGCCGGCCGATCATGGGACCGGTGCGGCAGGAGTTCATCCCGGTCAGCCCCACGGTCTGCTTCCCCCTGTCCGGGCGGATCGATACGCGCAGCCATCCCGCTGTATCGCATGATACCACGCTGGCGCAACTGACCCGGCGCCGTTACCCGGATTCGGAACGGATCGCGATTCCGCCCCACGCCTGGTCCTTCGCGCAGGCAACGCGCGGGCTGGATTCCGACAGCCAGGTCAAGGCGCGCGGCGGTGGGGCGCTGGCGATCCTGCCGTCGGATGAATTCATCTATATGGCGGACGGGTTCCAGCCCGGCTGGATCTACGAACTGGTCTACACGGCGCGCGATCCGCTGGTCATGGGGCTTGGCCATGTTGCGGTGCGCGATCTGGTCAGCCACCTGAAACACGGGGCGGATGATGATTCCGGCAAGGCGAACCTGCTGCCCGGCATCGAAAAGGCCTATGGCTTCGGCCGCTCGCAGACCGGCCGCTGCCTGCGGGACTTCATCTATCGTGGCTTCAACGCCGATGCCGCTGGGCGGCGCGTGTTCGACGGGGCGATCCCCCATGTCGCCGGGGCGGGCAAGATGTGGCTGAACCATCGTTTCGCCAATGGTGTCGCCATGGCCGGCCAGCAATATGAGGACCATGACAACATCGCCGACAGCTTTCCCTTCTCCTATGCCGAAACCACCGACCACCTGACCGGAAAGACAGACGCAATCCTCAAACGGCCCGATACGGACCCGTTCGTGATGCATACGCAGAGCGCGTCGGAATACTGGCAGCGCAAGGCCTCGCTGGTGCATACCGATACGCAGGGCAACGACCTGCCGCAGCCCGATAACGTGCGGGTCTATTTCTGGGCCAGCTCGCAGCATACCTCCGACCCGGTCGGCGTGATCCCGGCAAAGGGCGTCTGTGAGAATTACAGTAATGTCGTCGCCGCATCGCCGGTGTTCCGGGCGCTGCTGGATGCGCTGGACGCTTGGGTAACGGACGGCACGGCGCCGCCGGAGTCCCATATCCCCCGCCGGTCGGACGGCACGGCGATTCCCTATGCGGACTGGCGCAAACAGTTCCCGGCGATTCCCGGCGCGAAACTGCCGACGGGGCCGGCGCAACTGTCGCTGCTCGATTTCGGGCCGGAGGCCGGGCACGGCATTCTCTCCAAACAGCCGCCGGATGTGCTGGCGAAGGACGGCTACACGATCCTTGTGCCCGCCGTCGATGCGGATGGCAACGACATCGCCGGCATCCGTGCGCCGATGGTGCAGGCGCCGCTGGGCACCTATACGGGCTGGAACCTGCGGATGCAGGGGCTCGGCACCGGGGCGAACTACGAATTCCTCGGCAGCTATATCCCGTTCATGGACACCGCCGAGGAACAGGCATTCACGGGCGACCCGCGCGCTTCGGTGGAAGAACGCTACGGCTCGCCGGAAGGATATGTCGCAGCGATCACCGCGGCGGCCAAACGGCTCGTCGCGGAAGGGTTCCTGCTGGAGGAAGACATCGAACGTGCGGCCGACGAGGCCCGCGACTGGGGCCGCCCCCGGCATCTTGTGCGGTTGTGAGGCGCGATGTTCAACAAAATCGAATTTTGTTGAACATGAGGGCCAAGAGAGGTGCGATTAATCCACCGCCCTGGGGTCCATCGCGTCCTGCAGCCCGTCGCCGAGGAAGTTGAAGGCGATGACGGTAACGAAGATCATCAGCCCCGGCCAGATTGCCAGCAGCGGGGTTTCCCAGACGAGGTCCTGGGCGTTGGTCAGCATGTTGCCCCAGCTCGCCACCGGCGGCTGGATGCCGAGGCCGAGGAAGCTGAGCACCGATTCGAAGAGGATGATGCCGCCGACTGACAGGGTGGTGGCGACGATGATCGGCGATATCGCGTTGGGCAGGATATGGGTCCGCATGATGCGCCCCGCCGTGGCCCCCTGTGCCACCGCCGCGCGGACGAATTCGCGGTTCTTCAGCGACAGCGTTTCCGCCCGCACCAGCCGCGCCACCGTGGTCCATCCGAACAGCGAGATGATGACGACGATGCGGTAGAGGCTGATGTCTTCGGACTGGGTGAGGCTGTCCGGCAGGCCCAGCTTGGACAGGTCAATCGCCGCCAGCACGATCAGCAGCGGCAGCAGCGGCAGGGCAATGACTCCGTCGGTGAAGCGCATCAGGAACCGGTCCAGCCAGCCGCCGTAATACCCGGCGAACAGCCCGATGGCGGTGCCGAGGATCGCCGAGGTCAGGGCGGCGGCCATCGCCACCGCGAGCGATACCCGCCCGCCATGCAGCAGCCGCGCCAGTACGTCACGCCCGGCTTCGTCAGTGCCCAGCGGGTGCGCCGTTGACGGCGGCTGGAAGCGATCGAACAGGTTGGTGGTTTCCGCGTCGATCCCCAGCAGATATTCGATCAGTGGCGCGCCGAGCGACAGCAGCGCCATGACGATGAGCAGCGCCAGGCTGCTGACCGCGAGCCGGTGGCGCAGGAAGCGCCGGCCCATGCGGCGGGCGTTGCTTTGCGGCGGATGGGTCAAGGCGATACTCATCGCCGGTCCGCCCGGCCGGTGACGGAGACACGCGGATCGAGCCAGGCATAGCCGATATCGGCAAGGAAATTGCCGACCAGCGTCAACGCCGTCGCGATCATCAGCCCGACCAGCGCCAGGTTGTAGTCATTGCCCAGGATGGCGTCGTAGATCATCTTGCCCATGCCAAGCCAGGAAAACATAGTCTCCGTGATCAGGGCGCCGGAAAACAGCTGTCCGAAGCTGAGCGCAACGATGGTTACCAGCGGGATCAGCGCGTTCCGCAGCGCGTGACCGGTGACCATGCGGGTCGTGCTGACGCCCTTGGCGCGGGCGGTGCGGATGTAATCCTGCCGCAGGGTCTGGATCATGCTGGCGCGCATGAAACGGGTGAAGCCGCCGACCGAGGCAATGGTCAGCGCCATCACCGGCAGGATCGCGTGTTCCAGCCGGTTTATGAAACCGCCGTCGCCGACCGTTTCCATGCCGCCCGCGGGCAGCCAGCCCAGGGTCACCGAGAACAGGATGATCAGCAGCAGCGCCAGCCAGAACCCCGGCACGGATATGCCGGCAAAGCACAGCATGTTGATGGTGTAGTCGAGCGGTGAATAGGGTCGCAGTGCCGCATAGATGCCGACCGGAATCGCAATCGCCAGCGACAGCAGCAGGCTGATGCCGAGCAGGAAAACTGTATTGCCGAAGCGGCTGCCGATAACATCCGCCACCGGCTGACCGAGGTTGCGGGACCAGCCGAAATCGCCCCGGAACGCGTTGCCGAGCCATGCCGCGTAGCGGTCGATGATCGGCTGGTCGAGCCCGTACAGCGCCTTCAGCCGCGCGGCATCGGCCGGGGTCAGGTTCGGGTCGCCCTGCACCATCATGTCGATGGGGTCGCCGGGCATCAGCCCGATCAGGCCATAAACGGCGAAGGACACCACCAGCAGGACGATGATGCTTTCAAGCAGGCGCCCGGCGAGGTAACGGAACATCGGCTATTCGGCCGTCCAGTTTTCGATCCAGATCGGGCTGGTGAACTGGTGCCCGGTCGGCGTCACGCCCTTCAGCCATTTCGGCAGGATAAAGGGGTTGGCGCGAAAATAGAGCGGCAGGGCCGGCAGCTTCTCGGCATAGAGGCGCTGCATGTCATCCCACAGTTTCCGGTTGGGTGCGTCCTCGCAGACCACTTCGACCTCACCCTGGATCCGGTCCATTTCCGTGTTGCGGAAGCCGGGATAATTCTGGCCCGACCAGTTATTGTCCCTGGTCGGCACCTGGGTCGAATACAGCGTCGTGCGGGGAATATTCTTCGGCGCCGATACCCAGGCATACATGACCATATCCGGGAATTTCCGCTGGGTAACCGTGTCGCCGAAAAATACCCGCGCCGGTTCGTTGCGCAGGCGCAGGTCGATGCCGACCTGCTTCAACTGGCTCTGGATCACCTGCTGGACCAGTTCGCGGGACTTGTTGCCCGCCGTGGTCATCAGCTCCAGCTGCAGCCGCTCACCCTTGGCGTTGTGGCGGAAACCGCCGCGCAGGACCGACCAGCCGGCGGCATCCAGCAGCGCTTTCGCCTGCTTCGGATCGTAGGCGTATTTCGGCACATCCGGGTCATAGACGGTATCCAGCGGATTGGTCTGGCCATGGGCGACCGGCTGGTGGCCCGCGAAGAGCTGCTGGTTGATCGCCTCCCGGTCGATGGCGTGCAGCAGCGCCTGGCGCATCCGGATATCGGCCAGGACCGGGTTGTCGAGATTGACGTCGATATGTTCGTAAACCAGCCCCGGCTTGTAAACGAAGTCGAACCTGTCCCGGGCGCGTTTTTCGAAGGGCAGCGCCTGATCGACCGTCAGCCCCAACTCGCCCGCGATATAGTCGATATCGCCGGACAGCAGGTTGGCGGTCAGCGCCGCCGTGTTCTCGATCGCCTTGACGACGATGCGGTCGAAGGCCGGCTTCCTGCCCCACCATTCCGGATTCCGTTCCAGCACGATATGCGACCCGCTGGAAACCTCGCTGATCCGGTAGGGGCCATACCACAGCCCCGGATTGGTCGTGTCCGTCTCATAGGCGCTGCGCTTGCGGTACTCGACCGGATCGGCGAAATTCTTCTCTTCGATATGGGCCGGCAGCAGTTCCAGACCGGACAGCCCGGCGAAATCGCAGGTCCGTTTCCTGTCATGGATGGTGAAGGTCTTGTCGTCGATCACGTCGATGGAGGTGATGCGTTCGAACAGTTCGGAATTGCCGAACCCGCTTTTCGGATGCCGCCCCGCCTGCCAGGTGAACAGCACATCCTTCACCGTGATCGGCGTGCCGTCGCCCCAGACGGCATCGGGCAGGATCGTGTAGGTAACCGCGATGCCGTCCTTGCCGTCGGCCGTTTTCTCATTCTTCGCCCGACCGTTCTCGTAACTCGGCAGTTCGGTGCATAGCAGGCAGATCAGCTTCCAGTCCGGGTCATAGACCGTGATTGGCCGCCGCGCCATGGCCAGCACATAGGACTTGGCCAGCATGGATTCGATATTCGGGTTGAAATTCTGCGGGAACTGGCTGATGCCGATGACCAGGGTATCCTTCGCCGCGACGGCGGGCAAGGCGGCCGCAAGGCCCAGGACGAGGGCGATAGCGCCCGTCCAGTGCCGTATCATGCGGGATATCTCGTGCTGAATGCTTCGGGGTGTCATTGCTTATGTCCCTCTGCCGAACGACCCGTGCCGGCCGGCGCCCGCGGCGAATTGTGCCGCGCCCTGCACGCCTTCGGCTTCCACGGCGGCCATACCGGCGGCGAATTCCGCGCGCATCGCGTCCTCGACACTCATGTCCCATTGCCGGTAGACAGAAGCCCGGTCGGTATTCATGCAAAGCTGAGGGAAGGCGGCGATTTCATGCGCCAGCGTTTCGGCGGCTTCCTGCGATGTGCCCTTCGGCACGACCCGGTTGGCGAGCCCCATCGTCAGCGCTTCCCCGGCGCCAACGGGTCGGCCGGTGAGGATCAGGTCGAGCGCCCGGCCCTGGCCGATGATGCGCGGCAGGCGCACGGTGCCGCCGTCGATCAGCGGCACGCCCCAGCGCCGGCAGAACACGCCGAACACCGCGTCTTCCTCCATCACCCGCAGGTCGGCCAGCAGGGCGATTTCCATGCCGCCCGCGACCGCATATCCTGACACGGCGGCGATCAGCGGCTTCGACAGCGCCAGCCGGGTCGGCCCCATCGGTCCTTCGCCATCTGTCTTGTAGCGTTCGCGCCGGGCGCCGGAGGCAATCGCCTTCAGGTCGGCCCCGGCGCAGAACGTGCCGCCGGCGCCGCAGATGACCGCGACACGGGCGTCGCTGTCGGCATCGAATTGTCGCAGGGCTTCGGCCAGCGCTTCGGCGGTCGGGTTGTCGACGGCGTTGCGCACATCGGGCCGGTTGATGGTCACGGTGGTGACCGGACCGTTTCGCGTGACAAGGACAGTGTGCGGCATGACGTTCCTGGCTCTTGGGCAATTGGCGCAGTGTATCGCCATTACCGGAATTTCAGAAGCTGTCCGTGCCGCAATGCGCGGCGCGACTGTCAGGCGGCCGGGGCCGGGTTCGCGTCGGACCAGGCCTTGGGGTCGTTGAGGTAATCCCGTACTGCGCCCAGCGCCGACGGGTTGAAATAGTTTTCCTCCTCGGCGCAGGACAGCACGTCCCACCAGGTGGCCAGTGCATGTAGTTTCACGCCATGCGATTCGAGGTTGGTGACGCCCTGCGGGAAGATTCCGTAATGGAAGATGACGAAGGTATGGGCGCAGGTCGCCCCCGCCTCGCGCAATCCTTCCACGAAGCTGATCTTGCTGCCGCCGTCGGTCGCCAGGTCCTCGACCAGCAGGGCGCGGTTGCCTTCCCTGACCATCCCTTCGATCCGGGCGTTGCGGCCAAATCCTTTCGGCTTCTTGCGGACATAGGCCATCGGCAGCATCAGCCGGTCGGCGATCCAGGCGGCAAAGGGGATGCCGGCGGTTTCGCCGCCCGCGACCACATCGATGGATTCGAACCCGATGGCTTCCTCGATCAGCGCCGCGCCCATATCCATCAGCTTCGCCCGGGCACGGGGAAAGCCGATCAGCCGCCGGCAATCGATATAGACCGGACTGGTGCGCCCGCTGGTCAGGACAAACGGATCTTCCGGGCGGAACAGGACGGATTCGGTTTCGATCAGGATACGGGCGGTGATGCGGGCGGGATCGGCAGTCATGTCGGACCTCATTGATGCACTGGTGTGTCTGTTTACGGGATCGCCCCGTATGGCGGCAAGATCGGACTTAGTTCGCCGGACGCCGGGCGTGGTACCGGTTGCCGTCGAAGTAGTCGAAATACTCGCTGACCAGCGGATGCCGGATTTCTTCGCCGCCGGGCGCCGCTGCGAGGTTCTGTTCCGCGACATAGGTTGTATGCGTCGCGTCATGCGCCAGCACATGATACCAGGGCGCGTCCCGAGGCGGTCGGGACCGGGCCATTTGCGCATACCATTCCTCTGTCCCCTGATATTCCGGGTCGACATCGACGATCACGCCGCGATAGTCGAACAGCCGGTGGTGGATCAGGTCGCCGATGGAAAACTTCGCATCGTTGCGGGACATGGAATACAGCCCTGAAGATTTGGTATACTGCAGGATACGGCGCGCCTGTGGCGATTGCCAGACGCAAGCACGGCGGGGGTGGAACGATGCAACTGACAATGGCGACCGTCACGCTGCATGGCGGTCTGGACAGCAAGCTGGCGGCGATGGCCGGGGTGGGCTTTTCCGGCGTTGAAATCTTCGCAACGGATCTCGAACCGGCGGGACACGATCCCGCGACCGTCGGCCGGATGGTTGCCGATTCGGGCCTGGCGGTGACGACCTTCATGCCCTTCCGCGAATTCGAGGGGCTGCCCGAACCGCAGCGGTCGAAAGCCTTCGACCGGGCGGAGCAGGCCTTCGACATCATGCAGGCGCTGGAAACCGACCTGCTGCTGGTCTGCACCAATGTCTCGCCGGATGCGCAGCCGGGCACCGCGCGCGCGGTCGACGACTTCCGCGAACTGGGCGAACGGGCCGCGGCGCGCGGCATGCGGATCGGGATCGAGCCGCTGGCCTGGGGCCGCCATATCAGCGACTACCGGGACGGCTGGGATATCATCCGGCAGGTGGATCATCCGAATGTCGGGATCGTGCTGGACACGTTCCACGTGCTGGGGCTCGACCTGCCGGTGGACGCGATCCGGGATATCCCGGGCGAGAAGATATTCGATATCCAGATCACGGACATGACGCCGCGCCTCGGCCGGGACCTGCCGACCTGGAGCCGGCATCACCGCTGCCTGCCGGGCCGCGGGGCGTATGACCTTGTGCCCTTCGTGATGGCGGTGGTGGCGACGGGCTATGCCGGGGTCATGTCACTGAAGATTTTCGACGACAACGCGGTGAATCAGCCGCCGCAGCGGATCGCGGCGGATGGGTTGCGGTCCCTGAAGGGGTTACTGGCCGGCTAAGCAGGATTAGTGTGCAGCATCTTTCCGTATGAGTAAGATGGCATTCGCAGTTGACGGAGAGAAGATCATGGCAGCTCGAGACTGGAATTCGCATCCGCCCTATATCCATGAAGGCTATAGATCCACAATCCTGCGCGGCCCGACCAAACCGCTGGTGCCGCTGAAGCACACCTTGTCGGAACGGACCGGCCCGGTTTTCGGTCATGACTGCCTGGGGCCGGACGATGCGGACCTGACCGTCAACGGGCGCAACGGCGGCGAACCGATCGGCGAACGCATTGTCGTGTCCGGCCGGGTGCTTGGCGAAAACGGCAGGCCACTGCCCGATACGCTGCTGGAAATCTGGCAGGCGAATGCATCGGGCCGGTATAATCACGACGTCGACCAGCACGATGCGCCGCTCGATCCGAATTTTCTCGGCGCCGGGCGCTGCGTGACCGATGCAAACGGCGTTTACCGGTTCTATACGGTCAAGCCGGGTGCATACCCCTGGGCCAACCATCCCAATGCGTGGCGACCGAACCATATCCATTTTTCGCTGTTCGGGCCGACCATCGCCTCCCGGTTGGTGACGCAGATGTATTTCCCCGGCGACCCGCTGCTGGCGATAGACCCGATTATTCATGGCATTCCGGCGGGCGCGCAGGACCGGCTGGTGGCGTCCTTCGACCTTGACGTGACCGAGGCGGATTTTGCCCTCGGCTACCGGTTTGACATTGTGCTGGCAGGCAGCGCCGAAACCCCGATGGAGGACTGAACCCATGGCTTCCGGACAAACGCCATCGCAGACCGTCGGACCCTTCTCCGCCTATGGCCTGACGCCGGCACAGTTTGACTACGACTTTGCCAGCATCGCCGGCGGCACCGTGGAGGGAATCGGTGACAGTACCGCGGTGACAATCGAAGGGCGGGTGTTCGATGGCGCCGGCGCCGTCGTTAGCGACGCCGTGGTCGAAATCTGGCAGGCCGATACGGAAGGCCGCTACAATCATCCTAATGACCGGCGGGCGTCGAACCAGGCGTTCAAGGGGTTTGCGCGCTGGGGTACGGGGACCGACCCGGAAAACCGCTTTTTCTTCCGCACCGTCAAGCCGGGCCCGGTGGACGGCGAACAGGCGCCGCATATCAACGTGATCGTTATGATGCGCGGTATGCCGAACCACGCCTATACGCGCCTTTATTTCCCCGAAGAGGCGGCGGCGAACGCAACCGACCCGGTGCTGCTGTCGGTGCCGGAGAATCGGCGCGAAACGCTGCTGGCGCAGAAAATCGAACGCGATGGCGGTACCGTCTACCGGTTCGATATCCATATGCAGGGCGACAACGAAACCGTGTTCTTCGATGTCTGAATTGAAAACCGCCATGAGGCTGGGCCTGATCGGCGGCAATATCGCCGCGTCCCGCGCGCCGTACCTGCATGGGCTGGCGGGGAAACAGGCGGGTATCGACGTCACCTACGACCTGCTGACCCCGGCCGAGCTCGGCAAGGATTTCGACGCCGTTTTCGCGGATTGCCTGGCCCAAGGCTATCGCGGCATCAACATCACGTATCCCTACAAGGAACTCGCCGCCGCGAAGGTTAGGGTCGACGATCCGAGCGTCTGCGCGATCGGCGCGGTCAATACGGTGGTCTTCGAAGCCGATGGCCCGCACGGTTTCAATACCGATTATTCCGGATTCGTCGCCGCGTATCGCGCGGGTTTCGGCGATACGCCGACCGGCCCGGTCTTCCAGATCGGCGCGGGCGGTGTCGGCAAAGCGGTGGCCTTCGGCCTTCTGACGCTGGGGACCCGCGATATCCGGCTGATCGACCGTGACGGGCCGCGGGCGGCGGCACTGGCGGACCAGTTGCGCGCCGCCGCACCGGATGCCCGGATCGCCGTCACCGACGATCCGGCGGAGGGGGTGCGTGGCGCTTCCGGGCTGGTGAACTGCACCCCGGTCGGCATGGTCGGGTCGGTGGGCACGCCGCTGCCGGCCGAACGGATGGCCGGTGCCGTCTGGGCCTTCGATGCGGTCTATACACCGGTCGATACCCAGTTCCTCGGCGACGCGGCGGCGCGCGGCCTGACGGTCATGAGCGGCTATGAGCTGTTCTTTCATCAGGGGATCGATTGCTGGAAGATTTTCTCCGGCCATACGCCCGATTCCACCTCGCTGCGCGCCGGTCTCCAGGCGCTGGCAGACAGATAATGACAGGATCAACAGAATGACCGGCAAACCCTACAAGGGCGTGTTTCCCGTCGTCCCCACGCCGTTCACCGAAACCGGCGCGCTGGACCTGGAAGGTCAGAAGCGCATCCTCGACTGCATGATCGACCAGGGCGTCGACGGCATGTGCATCCTCGCCAATTTTTCCGAGCAGTTCCTGCTGACTGACGCGGAACGCGAAACGCTGGCCGAACTCTGCCTGGGGCATGTCGCCGGGCGGGTGCCGGTGATCGTGACCTGTTCGCATTTCTCCACGCAGATCGCATCGGACCGCGCGCGGCAGGCCGCGGCACTCGGCGCCGCCATGATCATGCTGATGCCGCCCTATCACGGCGCCACCCTGAAGGGCAGCGAGGCTGGAATCTATGAACAGTTCGCCCGCATCGGCGACGCCGCCGGCATCCCGATCATGGTGCAGGACGCGCCGCTGGCCGGGATCGAACTGTCCGTGCCGTTTCTCGCCCGCATGGCGCGCGAGATCGAGCAGGTCGCCTATTTCAAGATCGAAACGCCGATGGCGGCGGGCAAGCTGCGCGCGTTGATCGACGCCGGGGGTGACGCTATCGAGGGGCCCTTCGACGGCGAGGAGGCGATCACCCTGATTGCGGACCTCAACGCCGGGGCGACGGGCACCATGTCCAGTGCGCTGCTGCCCGACCTGATCAAACCGGTGCTGGAACACCATGCGGCGGGCCGCGCGGCGGAAGCGGCGGCGCAATAT
>JAQCHR010000066.1 GCA_027619655.1 Pseudomonadota bacterium | reverse complement strand
AAACGCGCCGGACCACAGGCATATGAACAGATAGGGCGCGAATTTCGCCATGGCTTGGCAGCCTTTGCCGGGCGGTGGGTCGGGTTGTACTGGCGCTTGTTCCGCCTTCGGTAAAGGCGCAGAATAAGCGCAGTCTAAGCCGTTTAGAGGATTTCCCCCATGCCCGTTCAACTGACCAAAGCGCAAATCGAGCAATACCACGACAAAGGCTATGTCGTCGTCGAAGGCGTCCTCAGCCCGGAAAAGCTCAAGCGTCTGCGCCAGGAAACCGAGGCGATCATCGCCCAAGCAGCCCAAGTGACCGCCAATAACGAGGTCTATGACCTGGAAGACAGCCACTCGCCGCAAAACCCGCGTGTGCGCCGGATCAAGGAACCGCACAACCACTCCAAGTTTTTCTGGGACCTGTTCTGCGACACCGACATCACCGACCTGCTGGTGCCGTTGCTGGGCGAGAACATCCGCATCTACGGCGCCAAGATGAACATGAAGGCCGCCGGCTATGGCGCGCCGGTAGAATGGCACCAGGACTGGGCGTTCTACCCGCACACCAATGACGACGTGCTGGCGACCGGCATCCTGCTGGACGACTGCGATGAATCGAACGGCCCGCTGATGGTCCTGCCCGGGTCCCACACGGGGCCGACCTACAACCATCATCACGACGGGCATTTTTGCGGCGCCATCGATCCGGAAGCCGACAGGCTGGATTTCGACGCCGCCGTGCCGCTGACGGGCAAGGCCGGCTCGATGACGATTCACCACGTCCGCATGGTGCATGGCTCCGCGATGAATACGTCGAACCGGCAGCGCCGCCTGCTGCTATGGGAATATGCCGCGGCGGATGCCTGGCCGCTGGTCGGCACAAGGACCCCGCCGGCGGAGTACGATTCACGGATCGTGCTCGGAACGGCGCCGTCGGAAATCCGCGTCAGAGAAGCGCCGGTCCGCCTGCCCTATCCGCCGGCCCCGCACCAGGGATCGATTTACGAGAACCAGAAGGATTCGGGCCGGTTTTTCTTCGAAACATTCGCGGATCGCCAGAAAGCCGCCGTCGGCTGACAAAAACCGGGGAAAGGGGCGAATAATATGCCGGAATGGCTTACCATTTCTTGACCCCCGTTACCCAGCAGGTAGGAATAACGGATCGGACAGCACCCGGCCCGGGAGGGGCCGACGGAAAGGGAGGATACAGTGGGACGCGTAGCAATCGTAACCGGCGGAACACGCGGCATCGGCGCCGCCATCAGCACGACCCTGAAGGAAAACGGCTACAGCGTTGCCGCCTTTTACGCCAGCAACGAGGAAGCGGCTGCCGCGTTCAGCAAGGAAACCGGCATATCGGTCTACAAGGTCGATGTCAGCGATTCCGACGCCTGCGAAGCCGGCGTGAAGAAGGTCGCGGCCGAACTCGGCCCGGTCGAGGTACTGGTCAACAATGCCGGCATCACCCGCGACGGCACCCTGCACCGGATGTCGCATGACAGCTGGCAGGCGGTCATCGACACCAATCTCGGTTCCTGCTTCAACATGTGCCACGCGGTGATCCAGGGCATGCGCGAACGCAAGTTCGGCCGCATCGTCAATGTCGGATCCATCAACGGGCAGGCCGGGCAGTACGGCCAGGTCAATTACGCGGCGGCCAAGTCGGGCATCCATGGCTTCACCAAGGCGCTGGCGCAGGAAGGCGCTGCGGTCGGCATCACCGTGAACGCGGTCGCGCCCGGCTATGTGGATACGGACATGGTCCGTTCGGTGCCGCCGAACATCCTGGAAAAAATCATCGAGCGCATCCCGGTCGGCCGGCTGGGCACGGCGGACGACATCGCCCGCGGCGTTCTGTTTCTGGTGGCCGACCAGGCAAGTTTCGTCACCGGGTCGACCATGTCGATCAACGGCGGCCAGCACATGTACTGACGGCGCCGGCGGCGCGGATATGCAACAGATCGTATCCGCGGATGGTTTCATAGGCAAAGACTGACCGCATGGACTGGTACTTCGTTGCCAAGACGCTGCATATCCTGAGCGCCGCGATTCTGTTCGGTACGGGGGCCGGCATTGCCTTTTTCATGTGGCAATCCCGACACGCGGACAATCGTCATGAAAGGCATTTTGCTGCGCGGCATACCGTACTGGCGGATTTCCTGTTCACCCTTCCTGCCGTAATTGTCCAGCCCCTGACGGGTATCTGGCTTATCCATCTCGGCGGGCATGACCCGGCTGCCCCGTGGCTGGTCGGGACCTATGCGCTGTATGCATTGGCAGGCGCATGCTGGCTGCCGGTTGTCGGGATACAGATCCGCCTGAAAACAATAGCCGGCGAAAGCGTATTGCATCGCGCGCCCCTGCCGGACCGGTATCACCACCTGTTCCGCATCTGGTTCCTGCTGGGCTGGCCTGCCTTCATTTCGGTTATCGTCATTTTCTGGCTGATGGTCGCCAAACCGCTATGACGGGGGTCCCGGGCAGGGAGGACGGTGTCTGGTTCGTGTATGACGGCGATTGCCCGATCTGCACGATGGCGGCGGGGGCCCTGCAGATCCGGCAGCGCTTCGGAACGCTGCATACACTGGACGCCCGCACCGCCGGGGACGACCCGCTGTTGCGAGAAATCCGCAGCCGCCGATTCGACCTGGACCAGAGCATGGTCATCTACCACCAGGGCAGGTTCTACCACGGACCCACCGCGCTGCGGTTCATGGCCCGGCACGGCGCATCCCGGGGGGGCTTCAACCTGTTCAACAAGATGCTGTTCTGGTCCGACACGCTTGCAATGATCCTGTACCCCTGGATGCGCGGATTACGGAACAGGCTGTTGCGGTACCGGGGCATCGGACGGCTCGACAATCTGGACCGCGCATCACGTCCCATCTTCATGGATGTATTCGGCGCGGATTGGGATTCGCTGCCGGTCATATTCCACAAACACTATGCCAACCGCCCCTACGGCGATGACATTGTGACGGTCGAAGGTGTCCTGGAGGTCCACTGCGCCGGCCCGATCCGGCTGCTGAGTCCCCTGCTCGCCCTGACCGGGGGCATTCCGCCCTTTACAGCGCGCGGTGTCCCGGCAACCGTCCGCTTCGAAAGCGACCACGAATCTTCGGCCTTTCATTTCAACAGGCTGTTCCGTTTTCCAGGCCGAAAACCCTATGTCTTTCACTCCCGGTTGATACCCTGCGGCGGCAATGAAATGATCGAGGTCATGCCATTTGGCCTCGGCTGGCGCGCATCCTACGCTTGGGAAAACGGAAAAGTCGTCCTGCGCCACAGGGGGTATGTCCTGCATCTGCTCGGACACGACATCCCGATGCCGCTGACGCCAATTCTTGGCCGCGGCCATGCGGAAGAAACCGCCATCGACGACGAGACCTTCGACATGCACATGGAAATCATTCATCCCTGGTGGGGAAGCATTTACGGCTATCGCGGCCGCTTCACCGTCACATCCATGGACCTGGCATGACCGCGCGTATCCTCGTCATCGGCGGATACGGCAATTTTGGCGGATTCATTTCCCGCACGCTGGCCCGCGAGCCCGACATGCAGGTTATCGTCGCGGGTCGATCCCTGGGGAAAGCAGATGCCTTCTGCCGCGCGATCACCGACGCCGCAACACCTCCAGTTCCGGCAGCGTTGGACATTCAAGGCAATATCGCCGTCGCGTTGCGCGATATCGCACCCGATATCGTCATTCATTGTTCCGGCCCCTTTCAAAACCAGGGATATGATGTCGCCGAAGCCTGTTTCGCACAAGGCTGCCATTACATCGATCTGGCCGATGGGCGGGAATTCGTTTGCAACATTGCCCGACTGAACCGCGACGCGCGGAAAAAGGGCATCGTCGTCGTCAGTGGCGCCAGTTCGGTGCCCTGCCTGACCGGAGCGCTGGTCGATCACTACGGACCTGAATTCGCCGCACTGGACACGCTGGATTACGGCATCGCGACCGCGCAGAAGACCAATCGTGGCCTGGCCACGACCGCCGCAATCCTGACCTATACCGGCAAACCGTTCGAGACTCTGGTCGACGGAGTCATGCAGACGATCCACGGCTGGCAGGGATTGCGAAGCAGGCGGTACCGCTATGTCGGCGCACGGTTGCTTGGCCATTGCGATGTGCCGGACCTGGCCCTGTTCCCCGACCGCTATCCGTCGCTGAAAACAATCCGATTCCATGCCGGGCTGGAAGTGCCCCCGCTGCATCTCGGCCTTTGGTTCCTATCCTGGCTGGCCCGGGCTGGACTGGTCCGGCGGCTGGAAGGCGCCGCACCGTTGCTGCTGAGCGCCGCCCGCCTTTTCGACCGCTTTGGCAGCGATACCAGCGCGTTCCATATGGAATTTTCCGGCACCGATGCGGCCGGCGTCCGCAAGGCCATCACCTTCGAACTGACAGCACGCGCCGGCGACGGACCCTATATTCCCTGCATACCATCCATCCTGCTGGCGCAAAAACTCGCCCGGGCGGAAATAACCGTGCGCGGCGCCTTCCCCTGCGTCGGGCTTATCACCCTGGACGAATATCTGGATGCGCTCGCCCCCCTGGATATCGACTGGGACGCCTGGTGATCACTCCAGATAGACGTGCATGCCGAGGCCGATATATTCCACGCTGCGGTCATAGAACTGGCCGTTCGGGCTGCGGCCGTTGAAATACTCCAGCAGCAACTGCACCTGCTGGCTCCGCGCGACCGGGTTTTCGAACTGGATGCCGCCGCGCAGCGACAGGTCGGCGCGCCAGTCGTTTTCCTCCCGGTTCTGCAGGTCGGCCGCCGCCACCGGGCGGACCGCGCTGCCGAAGAACGGCAGCTTGTAGGTCATCGGGAAGGCGTATTCCGCCCCGACCTGGGTTGACCAGGGGTCGAGATCGGCCGGTTCGCGATGGAACAGGTAGCCCGCGCCGCCATAGAGCCGGAAGCCGTTGTCGAATTCATACGAGGTTTTCAGGTCGACCGCCTCATAGCTCAGGTTCACGCGGTCGATATTCCGGCGCCGCAGCAGGAATTCGTCGCCCAGATGCGAGCTCTGGTGGAATACCCGGGCAATGGCCGAAAAATTGCCGTTCCGGTAGCTGAGCGGGATGCCGACCCAGTAATCCGCATTGACCAGATCCTTGGATTCGGCGTTGAGGTCGAAAATGCCGAAGACCGCCGCCTGGAAATCGACCTGCCAGCGCGCATCCTTGCCGGCGCTGCCGCCCAGCAGCCCGAAGGATTCGCCGAAGCTGACCGCGCCGACATCGCTGAGTTCCTCATCCCCCTGGTAATTGTGATAGGAGGCGGAAAAATGCGCCCAGCGCGGGTCGGCCCAAAGCGGGTTGAACAGCCGGCCGCCCGGCAGGGTTTCCAGCCCGCGGGCGGTTTCCGGCGCGTCGAGCGCTTCGGTGCCCTTTTTCGCTGCGGCGGCCGTCGTTGCGCCGGATGCCGCCGGCTCCCGGATTTTCGCCATGACGGGCGCTTTCGGCTGTTCGGCGGAAAGGTCGTCGGTTTCGATCCGCACGGAGAGCACGCCCTTGAGTCCCGCCAGCGCGTCCTGGAGCCGGTTCTTCTCGATTTCCGTCAGCGCTGCCACTTTCACGGTCACGAAGCCGCCAGCGACATTGACCACCGGGTCGGCGACGGCAAACTCCCGTATGACGATGGCGGATACATATCCCGCCAGGAAGCTGTCCTCCGGCGGTGGCAGGGCTGCCTGCGCGGCCCGAAACGGGCCCGCCAGCACCAGAAAAACCGCGAACCAGACCGGTAAAATGCGCGCGTTCATGAATTCTTTATCCCTTGGACAGATACGGTTCGACTGACCATCAACACCTGTATGGAACGTAGGTTCCGGATCAGGAATGTAAACTGGTATTCCACCCGGCGACGGTATCGTTTGTTTTTGCATTACCACGGTGATGCTCTATGAAGGGCGCAAATCCCCCCATCCCCCAGCACGGGCCACAAACATTGATCAGAACAACGCTCGCGGCGTTTGCCGACAGCTTTTCCGCCGGCGATGGCGACGGCCCCGCCGGATTTTCGCCTGGCCGCATCAAGACCGAAATCCTGTCCGGGCTGACCGTCGCACTGGCGCTGGTGCCGGAAGCGGTCGCCTTCGCCTTCGTGGCGGGCGTCCATCCGCTGGTCGGGCTTTATGCCGCCTTCATCGTCGGGCTGATCACCGCGCTGATCGGCGGACGGCCGGGCATGATTTCCGGCGCCACCGGGGCGCTGGCCGTGGTCATGGTGGCGCTGGTGGCGAGCCACGGGGTCGAATACCTGTTCGCGACCGTGGTGCTGATGGGAATCATGCAGATCCTCGCCGGGGTCTTCCATCTGGGCAAGTTCATCCGGCTGGTGCCGCATCCGGTGATGATGGGCTTCGTCAACGGGCTGGCCATCGTCATCTTCCTTGCCCAGCTGACCCAGTTCCAGGTCGCGGGGCCGGACGGCGCCAGGGTCTGGATGAGCGGCTGGCCGCTGGTCAACATGCTGGGGCTGGTCGCGCTGACCATGGCGATCATCTGGATTGTGCCGAAAATCACCACCGCGATCCCCGCACCCCTGGCCGGGATCGTCGTGGTCGTCGCCATCGTCATCGCCTTCGGCATCGATGTGCCGCGGGTCGGCGATCTCGCCTCGATCAGGGGCGGGCTGCCCGACTTCCACTTTCCGACCGTGCCGCTGACCCTGGAAACCCTGCGCATCATCTTCCCCTACGCCGCGATCCTGGCCGCCATCGGGCTGATCGAAAGCCTGCTGACCCTCAACCTTGTCGGCGAAATCACCCGCAAGAGCGGCGGCGCCTCGCAGGAATGCATCGCCCAGGGCGTCTCCAACATCGTCACCGGCTTCTTCGGCGGCATGGGCGGCTGCGCCATGATCGGCCAGTCGATGATCAACATGAAATCCGGCGGCCGTACCCGCATGTCCGGCATTTCGGCGGCGCTGTTCCTGCTGGTCTTCATCCTCGTCGCCTCCAGCCTGATTGAGCAGATCCCGCTGGCCGCGCTGGTCGGCGTGATGTTCATGGTCGTCATCGGCACATTCGCCTGGCAGAGCATCACCATCCTGCAGCGCATCCCCCGCACCGACGCGCTGGTCATGATTCTCGTGACCATCGTCACGGTGGCGGCCGACCTTGCCGTCGCGGTGGTGGTCGGCGTCATCGTCTCGGCGCTGGCCTATGCCTGGAACAATGCGACCCGCATCCACGCCCGCACCCATATCACGCCGGAAGGTGCGAAGGTCTACCAGATCGAGGGGCCGCTGTTCTTCGGCTCGACCGACGGCTTCGCCGAATTCTTCAACCCGGCGGAAAACCCCGCCGCCGTCATCGTCGATTTCGATGAAAGCCGCGTCGTCGACCAGTCCGCCCTGCAGGCCATCGAGGCGCTGGCCCTGCGCTACGAGGCGGAAGGCAAGTCCCTGCAGCTCCGCCACCTGTCGCATGACTGCCACAAGCTGCTGAAGCGCGCCGGGCAGCTCATGGTCGATTCAGACGATGACCCGCATTACGGCATCGCGGTCGATTACAACGTCAGGACGGGGATACTCGGCGGCGGGCACTGACTCCGCGGACGCTTACGCCGGCACGAACACGTTCTGCCCGTCGCTATGGTTCACCACGCCCGGCCGCCCGACATCGCCGTTTTCCTGCAAATCCATCAGCGTCGCCAAATCGGCCGGCGTGTTGGCGACGAAGCGCACGTTCCCGTCATCCAGCCGGCCGACGACGATGCCCAGTTCCGGGCCATCCGGGCGGTGCATCACCGTCCAGGTTTCGATCCGCGCCGCGCCGTTTGCCTGCTCGGTCAGCGGCGGCTTGGGCATGGCGTCGATTTCCGCCTGCCCCTTCGCCGGGTCCTCGCGCTCCCAGGCCCCTTCCGTCGGCGTGGTCGAATAGATACCGGCGCCATGCTTGGTGACGTTATGGCCGTTGGCGGTACACAGCCCGAAGCTGCCGGGTTTGCCGCGCACCCGGTTCATCATCTCGGCGATGGAATGGGTGACGTAATTGTTGCCCGGCCCGCCGAAGAACGGCAGCCCGCCGGTCACGGTCAGCCCGCGCGGATCGTCCTCGGCGATGCCGATTTCCTGCGCGCCGATCTGGATCGCCGCCGGGAAGCAGCTGTACAGGTCGAGGAAATCCATATCCGCCGGGGTCTTGCCCGCCATGCCGAAGGCGCGGCCCGCCACGGTGCGGATCGCGGGGGAGCAATGGTAGTTCACCCGTTCGGTGATCCACCAGTGGTCCCAGGCATCGCCGCAGCCATGCAGGTAGACCCATTTCGACGGGTCGATGCCCAGTTCCCGCGCCTTGCCGACGCTGGTCATGATCAGCGCCGCCGACTGGTCGATATAGGGGTTGGAATTCATCAGCCGCGCATAGGGGAAGCCGATATAGCGGTTGTCGGGCGAGACCGTGGCGATCTGTTCGGCGGAGAACCCCTCGCGCCGCACCGCCAGCGGGTTGTCATGCGCGACCCTGGCGAAGCCCGCCAGCAGCCTACCGATGGCTTTCTGGTGTTCCGCCGCGCCCCGTCCCCGGTCGGCGCGGATCGCGTTTTCGAACAGCGGGTAGTTGAAGATCGGCGCGCGCATGCCGTGGCGCATTTCGTACTCGTTGACGCCGGGGCGCATGTCGCCCAGCTCCTCGTAGGCGCCCTCGGCTTCCTCGTTCCAGTCGATCGCGATCCCGGCCTTGACCGCGCCGCGCTGGGTGCGCAGCGCCTCGCCGCCGCCGATCAGCGCGATTTCGATCTCGCCGCGGGCGATTTCCTCCGCCGTGCGGTTGACCATGTATTGCGGCATGTTGCCGCCGGGCGAGGTGTATTGCAGCCGGCCCGGCGCGGTGCCGAGCCGCCTCGCCACCGCCGCCGGCGGGTTGGTGCAGCGGCCGAAGGGCGATTCGAAGCGCCAGCTCGTATCGGTGTAGAGCCGCAGGATGCAGAGCGAATCCAGCCCGTTCAGCACCGCTTCCCCCACCCCCGTATCCGCCGCCGCCAGCCGCGCCGCCCGCTCGATCATGTCGATGGCGGACTGGCCCTTTTCCGGCGGGGTATCGAGGTCGGTCACCTGGCCGCAGCCGACGAGGATGGGGGTACGGGGATCGGTCATGGCGCGGCCTCTTGGGTGGGAGATGGCGGGCCGGAACTGTAACGGCGCAGGCCCGCTTGCGGCAAGCTGCCCCAGCCACTACCGTTCCGCGCAATCCATTCATGCCGGGAGAACACAGATGACCGAAGAACGCAGCCCCCTGTCCGATACACCGGTCCCGGGCGCCTATGGCCAGATCCATCCGCTGCGCCCGGACTGGCTGGCGAAGGCCGAGCCGGAAACCATCCTCGACCCGGACCTGCCGATCATCGACACGCACCAGCATTTCTGGGACCGGCCGGGCCGCCACTACCTGCTGCCCGATTTCCTGGCCGATACCGCGACAGGGCATAACGTGATCGGCTCGGTCTTCGTCGAATGCGGCTCGATGTACCGGGCGAAAGGGCCGGACGCCCTGCGCGCGGTCGGCGAGGTCGAATTCGCCGCGGGCATCGCCGCGATGTGCGAAAGCGGCCAGTACGGCCGCACCATGGCGGCCAGCGGCATCGTCGGCTTCGCCGACCTGACCCGGGGCGAAGCCGCGCGCGAACCGCTGGAAGCGATGATCCGCGCCGGCAGCGGGCGCTTTCGCGGCGTGCGCCATGCAGCCAACTGGCATGCGGACCCGCGTGTCGGCAACAGCCACCACGCCGATACCGGCGCCGGCCTGTATGCGCGCGACGATTTCCGCGAAGGGTTCAGGGTGCTGACTTCGCTGGGCCTGTCGCTCGACGCCTGGGTCTATTTCACGCAACTGGACGAACTCACCGACCTGGCCCGCGCGCATCCCGACGCCAATATCATCGTCAACCACACCGGCGGCCCGCTGGGTTACGGTCCCTATACAGGCAAGACCGCCGACGTGTTTCCGGTCTGGAAGGCGGGCATGGCGGAACTGGCCAAATGTCGGAATGTCACGATGAAGCTGGGCGGCATGCTGATGCGGCTCGCCGCCTTCGACTATCACACAGCGGCGAAGCCTATATCCTCGCAGGGGCTCGCTGACCTCTGGGGCCCGTGGATCGCCCCGACGATCGAGATGTTCGGCGCGGACCGCTGCACCTTCGAAAGCAACTACCCGGTCGAAAAAATGGGCGTCACCTATGCCGCGCTGTGGAACGCCTTCAAGCGGACCGCTTCGGGCTGTTCGGCGGATGAGAAGACGGCGCTGTTCAGCGGCACGGCGAAGAAGGCGTACCGGCTGGCGTAGATCAGATACGAAGCTGCGTCAGAAAACCCGTGAGTTGCCGGCGTTCGGGCAGGTTCAGCAGCCGGTTGATGAAGCCGATGAACCTGAGGCACAGAAACAGCGCGCCGCTGAGGACCGACAGGACAAAGAGCACCAGGATCACGAACAGCGTCACGGCCAGGAATTCGCCGGGCCGGGTGAACAGGTCGCTATAGGCCGCTCCCTGTTCGGTTACCGCGCGCATGATCAGCTGCAGCGGCACGAACCAGGCCCCGATCAGCACCAGCGCATTGAGCGCCGTGTAAAGGGCGATCCAGCCGTCGGAAATGCGGTATTCGCCGACAAGATAGGCGTTGCCTTCGTACATCTCGACATGGCCGTGGAACCCCATCTTGTGGAACACGGGGCGGAACACCGGCGTCGCGGGCATCACCACCAGTTCCGCCGGCGACACGGTCGCCAGCATCTTCGGATCGCGGGTGATCGCCAGGGATGTCGCATCGACCAGCCGGCCATCGGCAAGGGCATGTTTCCAGGCGTTTTCGCCATTCGGCCGGTCGCTGACGGGAAACACCCATGATTCAGCGCAACTCTGCCACTGGACGAGCCGTTCCAGCTGTTGCAGAACACAGGCGACACCGGGTCCGATCAGGCGTCCGAACATCGGGAATGGAACCTTCCGCAGCACGCGATGGCCGATGATACACGAAGATGACCGGTTCGGTCATCGTCCATTATTCGCGCGCCGCACCGGGTATCCGGTTACCGCAGATAGGTATAGCCGTACAGGCAGGATTCGAAGAAATCGACCAGCCGGACGCCTTCGCGCGAGCGGATGGCGCCCTTGCGGACCTCGGCGTCGATCATGCGCTTGACCTGATCGGCCATGGCGGGCGCGTTGTAATGCATGATCGTCAGCACCTGCCCGGCGGAGGAACCGGGGATGACCTCCTCGATATAGAAATCCCTGGGATCGTCGTCGTCGCAGAAGACATGCACCT
>JAQCHR010000065.1 GCA_027619655.1 Pseudomonadota bacterium | reverse complement strand
TTCCCGGCGGGCAGACCTGCCTGATGGCGGTCGGCGAAAACTGGCAGGCGCTCAAGGAGCCGATCACCGTTACCGGCCATTCCTATTAGACAGCTTTAAAGGCCTCCTTCAGGGCTGGCGCGCCGTATGAATTGTTGCGGCTGGCGGCCCGTCTTGCAGGGGAAGCCGGTATCGTTCAGTCTGGGGCTTCGATACCGGGCGGGAGGAAACATTCGTGAAGATCACCGACGTGACGCTGACCATGTTCGAATGGGGCGGCGGCCATGCCCAGTATGGCACAACCAATCCGCTGGTGAACAAGAGCCAGATCGGGCTGGTGACGATCGGCACCGACGAAGGCGTTACGGGACACAGCTTCCTCGGCGCTTCGTATCGCAGCGCCGAGATCGAAGCCTGGTCGATGATCAACATCCTCAAGCCCATCATCATGGGCCGCGATCCCTTCGACCGGGGCGCGATCTACGAGGATATGGTGAAGCGCGTCGTCGCCACCTCGTTCCGTGCTATCGGTGCAATCGACGTGGCGCTGTGGGATCTGGCGGGAAAGGTGGCGGGGCTGCCGGTCCACAAGCTGATCGGGACACACCAGCACAGCGTGCCGGCCTATGCCAGTTCGCCAACCCTGAAGACGGACGAGGAATATGTCGACCTTGGCCTGAAGGTGAAAGAGGCTGGCTACGTTGGCTACAAGACCCACCCGCCGGCACACTACACGGCGGACCAGAACATCGCGTTGCACCGCAAAATCCGTGACGCAGTCGGTCCCGGGTACCGGCTGATGGTCGATGCCGCGGCCCATCTCGACTATGGCCATGCCCTCAAGCTCGGCATCGCGCTGAAGGAATTGGACTGCTACTGGTTCGAGGATCCGCTGCCGCACACGGATATCTGGACTTACGTCAAGCTGTGCGAGAAGCTGGAAATCCCGGTGATGGCGACCGAGTACCAGCCCGGTGGATTCCACTTCTACGCACCGTGGATCACCATGCACGCCACCGACTACCTGCGCGGCGACGTGGCGGTGAAGGGCGGCATCACGCCGTGCCTGATGACGGCCCTGCTCGCCCACGGGTTCCACATGAACTACGAGATTCACCACGGCGGGAACTCGGTCAACAACATCGCCAACCTGCACCTGATCCAGGCGCTGCCCAACAGCGAGTTGTTCGAGGTGCTGCTGCCGGGCAAGGCCCACAAGTTCGGCGTCCTCAACGACCTGGACATCGACAAGAGGGGGCATGTGACGGCGCCTGACGGGCCGGGGCTCGGCATCGAGTACGACATGGACGCCATCAAGCGCCTGACCGTCGGGGTGCTGCGTTAGCCGCAGGCCCACGGGAAACGCCGCTATTATCGCTGGACAATTATTTAACCGGTTCCCTGCTTGATAGCGCTTGCTTGTCGCGGCGCCCGCCTCAGGGGGCGGCGATCTGCCAGTTCTCGACCATGCGGCAGCCGCTCAGGCGCAGCAGGTTGTACAGCGGGCAGCGCTTCAGGTAGGCGGCCTTCAGGCGCTCGATCTCGTCCGCTGCGGCATCGGTGCGGATCTCGATATCGCTGACCGCTTCGAAGGGCGTCGGCGTGCCATCCTCCAGTCCGGCAATCACCCGGGGGTTCCAGGCAATGGTCACGCGGGCCTGGACCGACTGCAGTTCGATGCCCTGTGCCGTCGCGACCCGGTGCAGGACGACGGGAATATCGGCCGCGAAGGCCGCGACGAGGAACCCGGTCGGCGTCGGGCCGGTATTCTGTCCACCCGTCCCGCCGGCAAATCCCGGCGGCTCGTCCGCGACCAGGACATGGCCGCTTTTCAGGGTGATGCGCGATTTCGCGCCACCCTGGAATTCGGATACCGCCCAGTTTTCGCGGCGGGATGGGATGTCGTTGCTGTCTGCCAAGGGATTGTCCTCCCGGATCGTGTGTCTATTCGTCAAGTGTATCTATTCGTCAATTGTCGCTGAGCGGCCTGTCGACGACCCAGCAGTAACCGTCCGGATCGAGAATATAGGCTTCGCGCAGCCCGTGCGGCTTGTCCACCGCGCTGGCCAGGACCGTATGGCCCGCTGCGCGGGCGCGGGCTTCCGCGCCGTCGGGGTCCGACCGGTGCAGCCGTATCTCGACCCCCGCGCCCCGACCGTCGATGCCTTTGACAAAGCCCGCCAGCGGGTGATTTTCATAGGTATGGTCCGCATGCAGCATCCACTGCGTGGCGCCGCGCCGCATTACCGCGAAATCCGGGTCGGTATAAACCGGCTCCGCGCCAAGCACCGTCTGCGCGAATGCGGCGGCGGCCGCGACATCCGAAACCAGCAGGTTGACGGACATACCCTCAAGGCTGCGGCCGAACGCCGGCGCCGGCATCCAGGGGTCGCCCTGGCGCTTCTTGGCCATCGACCAATCCTTTCGCGTCCCCGTGCCCGGATCGCGGGCACGACAAAACCGCCCCCAAGCCTGCCCCGGGGACGTCCAAACCTACCAGTAACGGCGTGTGGTTAGTAGCCTTCGCGTTCCAGACGCTTGCGCATCACCTTGCGGTAACGGCGCCGGGCTTCCGCCTTTTCGCGGGCGCGCCGTTCCGATGGCTTTTCAAAGGCCTGGCGAAGTTTCATTTCGCGGAAAACGCCTTCACGCTGCAATTTTTTCTTCAGCACGCGCAGGGCTTGATCAACATTATTGTCTCGGACAACTACCTGTACGATAACTCGTCTCCTGAATGCTATGGATTGTGTATGGGGGGCGGCTTATAGCACAGGGGGGGGGGGCTTGGAAAGGGCGGAAAACGGCAGTCCGGGCAGGCGTTTGGGGTAAAACACCGCTTTGACATTGGGCTTTGTGTAAGCATATTAGCCGTATGGCCATAATGAAAATCGCCCGGATGGGGCACCCCGTACTGCGCCGCGCGGCAGCGCCTGTGGCGGACCCGACCGCGCCTGAAATCGCCAGGCTGATAGCGGATATGACGGAAACCATGATGGATGCGCAGGGGGCCGGGCTCGCCGCGCCGCAGGTGCATGTCGCCCGGCGGCTCGTTATTTTTCACACGCCGCCGGCGAAACCGTGCCGCTGACGGTATTGATCAATCCGGAAATTACCCCGCTCGTGGAAGAGCAGAGTGAAGACTGGGAAGGATGTCTGTCTGTTCCCGGCATGGTGGGACGGGTGCCGAGATGGGAGAAAATATACTATACCGCGCTGACGCCGACGGGCGAACGGATCGAGCGCGAAGCGGAAGGATTTCACGCCCGTGTCGTTCAGCATGAATGCGACCATCTGGACGGGATATTGTATCCGCAGCGGATGACCGATCTGGACCTTTTGATGTTCCGCGAAGAACTGCGGCACTACAAGGACGAAACAGGGAAGATCCACGCAACGCCGCAAACGGATTAGGGGCTCTCATGATGAAACCGGATCGTGATGACATGCGCACGGAAATCATGCTCGCCGCCCTGTCCCATGTGCCGTTCGACGGCTGGGGCGAGGCATCGCTGCTGCGCGGCGCGGCGGATGCGGGGTATGATGCGGCGACGGCGCGGCGGCTTTTCCCGCAGGGCGCGCCGGACCTGATTGCCTGTCACAGCCATTATGCCGACCGGCAGATGCTGGAGGCACTGGCGAAGCGCGACCTGGACACGATGAAAATCCGCGATCGGATCGCGACGGCGGTACGGGTTCGCCTAGACCAGAACATGGCGCATCGCGAGGCGATCCGCCGCGCGCTGGCGCTGCTGGCCCTGCCGCAGCATAGCGGTCTTGCGACCCGGCTGCTGTACCGCACGGTCGATGCGATGTGGCATGCGGCGAGCGATACATCGACCGACCACAATTTCTATACCAAGCGCGGCCTGCTGGCCGGGGTGTACGGCGCGACCTTGCTGTGCTGGCTGAATGACAATTCCGACGGCTTCGCCACCACCTGGGCGTTTCTGGACCGCCGCATCGCCGAAGTGATGCGCATTCCCAAGGCGCTGGCCGGTATCGGCAAGCTGGCCGGGCGCCTGCCGGACCCGTTCCGGATCCTGCGCAATGTAACGCGGCCCGCCCCTCGCACATGATCGACTTCGCGACCCATCCGGACCGCTACCGGCACTGGACGCTGCAGATCGATGGCGCGGTCGCCACCCTGATACTGGATGTGGACGAAGCCGGCGGGTTGCAGCCGGGCTATGCGCTGAAACTGAATTCCTATGACCTGGGCGTTGATATCGAACTCTACGACGCCATCCAGCGACTGCGCTTCGAGCATCCCGAGGTCGGCGCCGTGCTGGTGACGTCGGGGCAGGATAGGGTGTTTTGCGCCGGGGCGAATATCGCCATGCTGGGCAGCTCGAGCCATGCGGAGAAGGTGAATTTCTGCAAGTTCACCAACGAAACCCGCCTCGGGATGGAGGACGCCAGCGCGCATTCCGGGCAGCGCTATATCGCGGTGATTGGCGGAACCGCGGCGGGGGGCGGCTACGAACTGGCCCTGGCGACCGACCATATTATCCTCGTCGATGATGGCGCCAGCGCGATCTCGCTGCCGGAAGTGCCGATGCTGGCGGTGCTGCCGGGCACGGGCGGGCTGACGCGCGTGGTCGACAAGCGCCATGTCCGGCGCGACCGGGCCGATTTCTTCTGTACGGTCACCGAGGGTATAAGGGGCCGGCGGGCGCTGGACTGGGATCTGGTGGACGAACTGGCGTCGCGCTCGGCGATGCAGGAAACGGCGCAGAAGCGCGCGGCGGAATTCGCCACCGCGTCGGCGCGTCCGGCGGCGGGGACGGGGATCGGCCTGACGCCGCTGGTCCGGGACATTTCGGGCGACGACATTCGCTACGGCACGCTGGCCATCACGCTGGACGGTTCCGACGGCGTCGCCGGTTTCACGGTGCGCGGGCCGGCAACGCCGCCGCCGCATGATATCGCGGGCATACACCGGGCGGGCGCTGGTTTCTGGCCCTTGGCGCTGGCCCGCGACCTGGATGACGCCATCCTGCACCTGCGGACCAACGAGCCGGAAATCGGCACCTGGGTCTTCCGGACCGAAGGGCATGGCGCGCTGGTCGCCGCCTATGACGATCTGCTGCTGGAAAACCAGGACGACTGGCTGGTGCGCGAAATCACGCTGTACCTGAAGCGGACCTTCAAGCGGCTGGATGTATCGTCGCGCAGCCTGTTGGCGCTGGTCGAGCCGGGGTCCTGCTTTGCCGGCACCCTGCTGGAACTCGCGCTGGCCGCCGACCGGGGCTACATGCTGGACGGCGCGTTCGAGGAGTCGAACCTGCCGCCGGCGGTGGTGCAACTGACCGGCATGAATTTCGGTCCCCTGCCGATGGGCAACGGGTTGAGCCGGCTGGAAACCCGGCTGCTGGGCGATGCGGGCGCGGTTGTCGCGGCCCATTCGACGATTGGCATGGCACTGGAAGCGGCGGAAGCCGAACCGCTTGGCCTCGTCACCTTCATCCCCGATGATATAGACTGGGAAGACGAGGTCCGGCTGGCCATCGAGGAACGACGCAGCTTTTCGCCGGATTCGCTGACCGGGATGGAGGCGAGCCTGCGCTTCGCCGGGCCGGAGACGATGGAGACGAAGATTTTCGGCCGCCTGAGCGCCTGGCAGAACTGGATCTTCCAGCGGCCCAATGCGGTCGGCGCCGACGGCGCGCTGAAACTGTTCGGCACGGGCCGGCAGGCGACCTACGACCGCAAACGGGTGTGATGCGATGAATGTCGACTACAACGAAACCATTCCGAATAACGTCAACCTGGCCGATGACCGCCGCCTGCTGCGCGCGCTGGAACGCTGGCAGCCCGCCTATCTGAAATGGTGGGAGGATATGGGGCCGGCGGACAGCCGCAATCACGAGATTTACCTGCGCACGGCGATCAGCGTGGAAACCGACGGCTGGGCGAATTTCGGCCATGTGCGCATGCCGGAATACCGCTGGGGCATCTTCCTGACGCCGCCTGACCCGGACCGGAAAATCAATTTCGGCATGCACAAGGGCGAAGCGGCCTGGCAGGCGGTACCGGGGGAATACCGCTCGGAACTGCGGCGGCTGATCGTCACCCAGGGCGATACGGAGCCGGCCTCGGTGGAACAGCAGCGCCGCCTTGGCCGCACCTGCCCGTCGCTGTACGACCTGCGCAACCTCTACCAGGTGAATGTGGAGGAAGGCCGGCATCTCTGGGCCATGGTCTACCTGCTGCACGCCTATTTCGGCCGCGATGGCCGCGAGGAAGCGGACATGATGCTGGAACGCCATGCCGGCGATCCGGACCGGCCGCGCATCCTGCAGGCCTTCAACGAACAGACCGATGACTGGCTGTCCTTCTTCATGTTCACCTATTTCCAGGACCGCGACGGCAAGTACCAGCTCGCCTCGCTGGCGGAATCCGGCTTCGACCCGCTGTCGCGGACCTGCCGCTTCATGTTGACCGAGGAAGCGCATCACATGTTCGTCGGTGAAACCGGGCTTGCCCGGATCGTGCAGCGCAGCTGCGAGCTGATGCGCGAACACGATACCGAGGATCTGCGCGCGGTGGGCGGGATCGACCTTGCGATCATCCAGCGCTTCATGAACTTCCATTTCTCGATCTGCCTCGACCTGTTCGGGCAGGAAAAATCGACCAATGCGGCCAATTACTTCACCATGGGGCTGAAAGGCCGGTTCCAGGAAACCCGGATCGACGACGACCACCAGCTCGATGGCATGGTCTACCGGGTGCCGGTGCTAGACGGCGGCCGCATCGGGACGCAGGAAATCGCCGCCGTTACCGCCAGCAATGAGCGGTTGCGCGACGAATACACGAAGGACAGCCAGCGCGGCGTCGACCGGTTCAACAAGATCATCCGCGACCACGGCATCGATTTTGAACTGACGCTGCCGCATGCAGCGTTCAACCGCAGCATCGGCGCCTTCGCCGGTATCCATGCGACGCCGGCGGGGCAGGTCATTGATGATGCGGAATGGGCGCGGCGGCAGGGCGAGTGGCTGCCGACGCCGGCGGATCATGATTATGTCAATTCGCTGATGGTTCCGGTGACCGAACCGGGCCGCATGGCCGGCTGGATTGCGCCGCCGCGCCGGGGCATCCACGGCCAGCCGCTCGACTACGACTATGTGCGGTTTCACTAATCAGAAGGTCGGGGCGATCTGCCCTAGTTGCCGATAAAGGCGGTACGGACGAAGTCCCGGTATAGCAGGATCTGGCGCGACAGCAGCTTCGGGTCGCCGACCGCTTTCGACAGGATGATGCCGCCATCGGCGATCACGGACAGCATGTCCGCCATGTCCTCGATATCCGCATCAATCCGCAGCGGATACCGTTCTGCGATCAGGTGAAGCCGGTCGCTGAACCGTTTGCGCCAGTTCAGGACGGCAGCCGTGTTGATCGCGCGGACTTCGGCATCGAACAGACGTTCCTGGTAGCAATAGGCTGCGATGAGGCAGCCGGGGTGGCCCGACGGCAGGTCGGCCATCATTTCCGACAGCATCTTGAGCCCGACCAGAAAGCCGTGCAGCGGGTCTTCGTTGAGTTCGTCGGCCCGGCCGAACAGCTCGTCGAACAGCGCATTTTCGCGCGCGATATAGCGTTCAAGAAGCTCCCGGGCGAGGGCGCCCTTATCCTTGAAGTGTTAGAAAAAGCCGCTCTTGGTGATGCCCGTCGCGGCGTGCAGTTCGTCGATCGAGGTTGCGGCAAATCCTTTTTCCAGGATCGCGGATTCGGCCGCGTCGAGCAACCGTTCGCGCGTCGCGTTGCCCTTCCTGGTATCCTTTTTCGCTGTCACGTCCGACATGTGACCATCCCGCTGCACCGAAACGGTGCCAGTATACCACAGGTGGTGTGAATTAGCCCCGGCAGATTCCCGGTCGGCAACGGATTCTGGCTGTCCTGGCGCCGGCTTTATGCCGTCGCCGGCAGGTATTCCCGGTACCAGTCCATCGTTGCGGCCATGACCTCGCTGAAGGCCGGTTCCGCATAGACCTCGTAATGGCCGTAGCCTTCCAGCATGACCAGCTTCTTCGGCGCGCCGGCGCGGGCGAACATGGCTTCGGATTCCTCCGGCGGGACCAGCCGGTCGTCGTCGCTGGTGATGAACAGCACCGGGCGCGGCGCGATCCGGTCCACCACCCATTCCGCGTTGAAGCCCAGCGTATCGTCGATGAACTCCAGCGGCAGGGTGTCGATGGCGTTCGGGTTGTCCTTGCGCGCCGCCGCCGCCAGTTCGGCGGATTGCCGGTCGGGCAGCAGGATTTCGCTGCGTCCGGCCTGCGCCGACTGGCCGGTCGTGGTGCGCGTCAACCGGTCCTGCGCCGCACGGTCCAGCAGGTCGGCCCATTCATCCGGCCGCCGCACGCTGCGCATCCAGCGCGCGCCATTGCCGACGCCAACGACGCTGACCACGCATTTGACGCGGTCGTCGATGGCTGCCGTCCAGACCACGGTCGCGCCGCCATAGCTGGTGCCGTACAGGCCCAGCCGGTCCTCGTCGACCATCGGCTGCGCGCCGAGAAAGGTCATTGCCGCCTGCACATCCGCAACCCGGCTGTAGGGGGCGAGGCGGCTGCGCGGCCCCTGGCTCTTGCCCCAGCCCTTGTAATCGAAGGTCAGGACGGCATAACCCGCTTCGGTCAGCACCCGCGCGTTATCCGGCAGGTAAAGGTCCTTCACCCCCGTATAGCCGTGGCACAGCACGATCCCGGCCCGCCTCGTCGAGTCATCGGCGCCCTCGGGCAGGTACAGATCGCCATCCAGCTTGAATCCTTCGCTGTAGAACGAAATTGCGCTGCGTGTCATGGTGCCCTCCCGAAGCCGGTTTTCCGTTGTGCAACGCTAACACCTGCGACGGCGCGACGGCCAGTCCCGCATCGTGTGACACCGGTCACGGCGATGCTCGCGGTTATCTGTTAAAAGATAACGATGAACCCGATACTGTCCACAGCGCTCAGCGGATTGCAGGCGGCGACCAAACGGGTCAGCGTCTCCGCCAACAATGTCGCCAATGCCCAGACAAGTCGCCCGGCATCGTCGCCGGAAGGGGTTTTTCGGGCGCAACGGGTTGTTGCGCGGTCGGTGCCGGGCGGCGGGGTTGCGACATCGGTGCAGGACAAGGCGCCGGCGACGGTTACCGGTCCGGATCCGTCGGTTCCGGGTGGCGTTTCGGTCTTTCCGAATGTCGATTTCGTCGCGGAAGCGGTCGATCAGACCCTGGCGCTTGCCAGTTATAGGGCCAATGCGGCGGTGATTCGGGTCCAGCAGGAAATCGACGATGCACTTCTCGACATCGAAACCTGAACAATAACCTGAGTAATGTGAAGGTTTTATGACCCTGCGGCGGAACGTCGCAAGATTTCCTGTTGAAATTTTGCTGCGACGCAACATATTTTGTTCGTCTACTACGTCATATTTGGAGAAGTCATATGTCAGACAATTTGTCCGGCCGCAGATGCCTTTGGCCCATGTGGCCGCATTCTTCGGTTCCGAACCATGAATATTGCGGCAAGCACAAGCAGGACGGCCAGTCCTACTGCGCCGAGCATTATGCCCGGTCCATTCGCACGAGCGAAGAGCAGAAGCAGGTCTTCGTACCGCGCCGGCTCGCCGCGTAATCCGGTGCCCGGCAGCGCGTTGTAGCGCTGCCGCCCGCGTATTAGACTGCCGTTTCCCGGGTGCGGTGCACCCGGCCCAACTCGGGTTATGGGAAAGGCAGCGGCATGCGCGATCACAGCTTGATCATCGATCGATCGGTTTCACCGGAGCGTATTGCATACGCGCAGGTTTTCAATGTTGCCGTGCCGTTCATCGACCGGCATCTCGATGAGGGCCGCGGCGACAAGGTGGCGATCCGGGCGGATGCCGGGGCCGTGACCTATCGGACCCTGGCGGAAAACGTCAATCGCTGCGGCAAAGCGTTCCGCTCGCTCGGGCTGGCCCCGGGCGACCGTATCCTGCTGGTCGTCAAGGACTGCGCCGAGTTCTTCTACGCCTTCTGGGGCGCGATCAAGGCGGGCTATGTGCCCGCACCGCTCAATACGCTGCTGCGCGCGCATGATTATGCCTACATGATCGAATGTGCCGGCGCGACGGCGGTCGTCTATTCGCCCGAATTCGCGGCGGAGGTCGAACCGGCCCTGCAGAAGGCCGCCCATAAACCGGCGCATGTCCTGCGCGCCGATGGCGATGGCGACACGCTGGCCCGCCGGATCGCGGATGCCGGCGATGCGCTCGACCCTGCGCCGGCGACGGCGGATGACGACTGTTTCTGGCTGTTTTCCTCCGGCTCGACCGGCCTGCCCAAGGCAGCGGTGCATGCCCAGCGCGACATGGTCGTCACCAGCCAGCATTACGGCGCGGACGTCCTGGGCGTCGGAGAAGACGATATCTGTTTTTCCGCCGCCAAGCTGTTCTTCGCCTATGGACTTGGCAACGCCATGACCTTTCCGCTCTGGGCCGGTGCGCAGGCGGTGCTTTATCCGGCCCGGCCCACACCCGATGCGATGGCCGATATGATCGCGCGCTACCGGCCGACGATATTCTACGGCGTGCCGACCCTGTTCGCCGCCCAGCTCCAGGCGCTGGAAAAAGGCGATGCCGATCTATCCTCGCTGCGCTGCTGCGTATCGGCGGGGGAGCCGCTGCCGGCCGATATCCTGCGGCGCTGGAAGGCGCGGACCGGCCTCGATATCCTGGACGGGATCGGGACGACCGAAATCCTGCATATCTTCATTTCCAACCGGACCGGCGATATCCGGCCCGGCACCAGCGGGCGCGTGGTGCCCGGCTACGAGGCGCGGATCGTCGATGAAAGCGGCCGCGACGTCGCGCCGGGCGAAACCGGCAACCTGCGCATCCGGGGCGGCTCGACGCTGAAATCCTACTGGCGAAACCCGGAAAAAACAGCGGAAAGCATCATCGACGGCTGGGTCCATACCGGGGATACCTATTATCAGGATGCTGACGGCTATTACGTCTGCTGCGGGCGTAGCGACGACATGCTGAAGGTCGGCGGGATCTGGTGTTCGCCGGTCGAGATCGAGGCGCGGCTGATCGAACATCCCCTTGTGCTGGAAGCCGCGATCGTCGGGCGGCCCGATGCCGACGAACTGATCAAGCCGGAAGCCCATATCGTGCTGAAAACGCCGGCGGATGCCGGCGACGCGCTGGCGGATGACCTGCTGGCGCACTGCAAGAGCGGCCTCGCCCCCTATAAATACCCGCGCTGGATCCATTTCGTCCCGGAATTGCCCAAGACGGCGACCGGCAAGATCCAGCGCTACAAGCTGCGCGCGGGACCCGGCTGAACGACGCAAAAACCAGCCGCGATGCCCGAACTTCGACACGGCGGGGCCCGCCATCCCGTGTCGTGCAAACCCCAAAAATCACGCATTGCGAA
>JAQCHR010000064.1 GCA_027619655.1 Pseudomonadota bacterium | reverse complement strand
CTAGATTCGCACAGACAATCATCAAAGGGAATCCTAAAAAGGACTCTTATGTTAGGCGGAAACCACTAGGTTCGCAGCGAGGCAACGTGAAATCGGGGGACGGAAGTATGACAGTACCAGGGCTTGACCACATCGTCGTCGATGTGGCGGGAGACATGGGCCGGGGGGAAGCGGCCTACCGGGCGCTCGGCTTTACCTTCACCGAACGCACCACGCACAGCCTGGGCTCGTCCAACCATCTGGCGATGTTCGACACGGACTACCTGGAACTGCTGAACCCGGGCAATGGCGCGCGACCCGACCTGGCCGGTTTCACCGACGGGCTGAACGGGCTGGTCTTCGCCATGGAGAACGCGGATGCCGTGCACGCGGACCAGGTGGCGAAGGGCGTGCCGGTCAATCCGGTGCAGAACTTCTCCCGCGATGCCAAGCTGCCGAACGGCATGGAAGGAACGGCGCGCTTCAACACCGTGCGCCTGCCGCCGCGCAGCGTGTTCGACGGCCGGGTCTATTTCTGCGAGCACCTGACGCCGGCGCTGGTCTGGTGCCCGGAACTGAAAATCCACACCAACGGCGCGCTGGCGATCGCCCGCGTGGCGCTGGCCTGCAGCATGCCGGATGCGGTGGCGGTATCCTTCGACAGGATGTTCGGTGCAGGGGCGGTGGCGCGCGCCACGGCGGCGGATGCGCCGCATGTCCTGCGGGCGGGCGCGGTCGCGGTGGAGCTCTGGCCGGAAAAGGCGCTGGCCGCGACGCTGGGCAAGGCGATGCCGGACACAACCGGGCGCGGCGACATGATGGCTCTGTTCGGCGTTCGGGTGCGCGACATTGCGGCGACCGCGGATTACCTGCGCGGCGCCGGAGTTCCCACCCTGCCAGGCCGCAACGGAAGCCTCATTGTGCCGCCGGAAGCGGCGCTGAACGTCGCCGTGGAATTCAGCGCCTGATTGGCTGTGCGAATATGGGGATGGGCAGGCAGCCATAACCAACAGTCATCCCGGCCACCGAGCCGGGATCCAGCCGTGCCAGCAGGGCGTGGCCGAGCGCGTAGCGGCCGTCTTGGTATCGACGGCGTGGTTGCGGCATGGATCCCGAGTCAAGCCCGGGATGACAGGTTAAGAGGGCTTTGATGGTATCCCAACCTTCTTTCCAACCCGGGGGTTGCGGTATCGACAGGGGCGTGAAAGCATTCCCCCTCCAATCCAACGCGAACAGTGACGGGAGACGCGCCATGGATGTCGGCATGATGATGATCTTCACCAATTACGGCTGGGACGATTGCCCCGACCGGCAGGTCTGGGAAGAGGAATTGCGGCTGGCCCGGATCGCCGCCGATTCCGGGTTCGACTGCGTGTGGTCGGCGGAGCATCACTTCAACGATTATTCCTTCGTCCCCGACAACATCCAGCTGATGGCGCATCTGACGGCGCTGCATCCCGACATCGACGTTGGGACGGCGGCGGTGATCCTGCCCTGGCACGACCCGCTGCGGGTGGCGGAAAACGCCGCCGTGCTCGACCTGCTCAGCAAGGGGCGGCTGCGTCTCGGCATGGGGCGCGGGTTGGCGCGGCGCGAATTCGAAGCCTTCCGCATCAACATGGATGAATCGCGCGGCCGCTTCGACGAGGCCTCGGCGATGGTCGTCAAGGCGCTGGAAACCGGCTTCATCGAAGGCGACGGAAAATTCTACAAACAGCCGCGCACGGAAATCCGGCCGCGGCCCGAATACGGTTTCGACGGGCGCATCTACGCGGTGGCGTCCAGCGAGGATTCCATCGATTCCGCGGCGAAGCTGGGCGCGCATATGGTGATGTTCGCCGACCGGCCCTGGGAGCTGCGCAAGCCCGGGATCGAGAAGGGCAGGGAACTGCACCGGCAGTATCACGGCACCGAGCCGCCGGTCCCGATGCTGACCGATTTCTGTGTCTGCGGCACCGACCTTGCCGCGACGGAGGACGAGGCGCGGCGCTACCAGGGCAAGTTCGTGGAAAGCAATTTCTACCACTACGAATTCCTGGGCGATCACTTCAAGAATGTGAAGGGGTATGATTCCTACCAGCAGAAGGCGGAAATCGCCCGGTCGACGGGGGTCGAAGGGGCGGTGAAGGGCTTCATGCAGGCGGCGAGCTGGGGCACGCCGGACAAGGTCCTGCGCGGGCTGGAGGCGCGCCGCGAATTGCTGGGCGATTTCGAACTGAACGTCGCCTTCCGCTTCGGCGGCACCCCCTACGCGGTGGCCGAACGGGGCCTGAAGCTGTTTGCGCAGGAGGTGCTGCCGGTGCTGAAAAGCTGGGGTCCGGCGACGTCGGCGGCGGCCTGACGCCGCCGCCTATTCCACCAGCGGCAGGCCTTCCTCGCGCCGGATATCGTTGATCACTTCCTTCACGCGCTGGCGCAGCGGGGCGTATTGTACGCCGAATTCCTCGACCACCTTGCTGTTGTCGATCAGGAAATTGCCGGAAACCGGGCGGCCGCCGGAGCCGTTCTCGAAGCGGATATCCGCATCCGGCAGGAACTCCTTCACCAGCGCCGCCAGTTCGCCAAGGCTGACGGTGGCGCCGCCGGAATTGTAGGTTTCATGCTTCGGGTTGTCGGACAGCAGCACCCGGGCGAAGACTTCCGCCATGTCTTCTACATGGATGACGCAGCGCATCGTGTCCGCATGGCTGAAGGTGACCGGCTTGCCGCGCGCCGGCTGGCACATGCAGTTCACATGGTCGATGGAGCCAAATTTCTTGTCGGGCCCCGTCACATTGGCCGGGCGGATGCAGGTGATCTTCATGCCGTAGCTGCGCCGGTAGTCATGCGCCTGCCATTCATTGATGATCTTGTTGACGGCGTATTGCGTATCGCCGTGGCGTTCATCGTCCTCGGTCACGTTGCGCTCGCCGAATTTCGACTGCTGGCCGCTGACCGCGACGGAGCTGGCGAAGACCGTATGCTTCATGCCGGTACGCCGCGCCGCCTCGAAGCAGTTGTCCATGCCCTGGATGTCCAGCTTGAAGGCGACATGCGGCGCCAGTTCGCCGATGAAATAGGACAGGTTGACCACCCGGTCCGCGCCGGATTCGATCATCGCGCCGATGACATCGTCGAAGGCGGTAACGTCGCCGCGCACGACCTTCACCTTGTCGCCGAATTGCTCGAAAGCCCTGCTGGCCGTTTGGACGTCGATGTCCATCACGGTGACGGTCTGGTTTTCGGCAACAAGCAACGGAATGAGGCGGCGGCCGATAAACCCAGCCCCGCCGATCGCCAATATGGACATGTATTTCCCCCTGAATATGCAACCGGAATCCCCGCCGGCGACTAAGGCTAGCACGCAGGGGCGGCCCGCGTAAAAGGGTGGCGGCTCCGTCGCAAATCCGTAACAAATCCGCCATCCATTCGTCATGCCGCGCCGCTAGCCTGCGCGAAGGGGCCGCTATTCCAATGGCCTTCAATCCCAGCAGGACGGAGAGACTATGCGTATTGCGCTTTCGCTATCCGCGATTGCCGTTGCCGTGATATCGGTAACGGGCGCGGCTGTGGCGGATCCGGCGTTCAACCGGATCGCCTCGTTTCAGGTTATCGGCAACATGCCGGCGGACAAGGACCCGACAAAGACCATTTCCTCGGCGGAAATCATTGCCGCCAGCGAAGACGGCATGACGCTGGTCTATACGGACAGCCCGCTGAAGGCGCTGGGCCTGATCGATATCAGCGACGCCAAGGCGCCGAAAGCCGGCGGGGCCATCATGCTCGGCGGCGAGCCGACCTCCGTCGCCGTCGCGGGCGGCAAGGCGCTGGTCGGGGTGAATACCTCAAAAAGCCTTACCGAACCGTCCGGCAAGCTTTCCGTCGTCGATATCAAGGGCAGGAAGGTCGAGGCAAGCTGCGACCTTGGCGGCCAGCCGGATTCGGTGGCCGTCTCCCCGGATAAATCCATCATCGCCATCGCCATCGAGAACGAACGCGACGAGGAGCTGAACGACGGCGCGTTGCCGCAGATGCCGGCCGGCTATGTCGTCATCTTTTCGCTGCAGGACGGCGTGCCGGACTGTGCCTCCCGCAAGGATGTGGACGTGAAGGGCCTTGCCGCCATCGGCGGCGACGATCCGGAACCGGAATTCGTGTCGATCAACAGCCGCAACGAAATCGTCGTGACCCTGCAGGAAAACAACCACCTGGTCATCATCGACGGCATGTCGGGCAAGGTGACGGCGCATTACCCCGCCGGTGCGGTCGACCTGGACGGCGTCGATACAAAGCGTGACGGCGCACTGGTCTTCTCCGACAGCATCAAGGGCGCGCTGCGTGAACCCGACGCCGTGAAATGGCTGGACGACAACCGCTTCGTCACCGCCAATGAAGGCGATTACAAGGGCGGCTCGCGCGGCTTCACGATCTTCAACCGGGATGGCAACGTCGCCTGGGATTCGGGCATGGCGCTGGAATACCGCATCGTGCAGGCGGGCCATTACCCGGAAAAACGCTCGAACAAGAAGGGCGCGGAACCCGAAGGCGTCGAAACCGCCAGCTTTGGCGGGCAGAAATACATCTTCATCGGCGTCGAGCGCGCCTCGATCATCGGCGTCTACCGTGATACCGGGGCGGCGCCGGAATTCGTCCAGCTTCTCCCCTCGGGCGTGGCGCCGGAAGGCATCGTCGCCATCCCGGGCCGCAACCTGCTGGTTACCGCCAATGAAGGCGACCTGCTGGAAGAAGGCGGGCTGCGTTCGCATGTCATGCTCTACGAAATAGGCGAGGGCGCGGCGCTGTATCCGCAGATCGTTTCCGGTAATGACGGCGACGGCCACCCGGTCGGCTGGGGCGCGCTGTCGGGCCTCGCCGCCGATCCGGTGAAGCCGGGCATCCTGTACGCGGTGAACGATTCCTTCTATGGCGGGCAGCCGGCAATCTTCACCATAGATGCGACGTCGAAGCCGGCGAAGATCGCCGAAAAGCGCGTTATCACCCGTGACGGCATGCCGGCCCAGAAGCTGGACCTGGAAGGCATCGCCATAGGTCCCGATGGCGGGTTCTGGCTGGTCTCCGAAGGGCGGACCGACCGGCTGACTCCGCATGCGATCTATCAGGTCGATGCGAAGGGGCGGATCAAGCAGGAAATCGCCTTCCCGGACGAATTACTTGCCGTGGAGCAGCGCTTCGGTTCCGAAGGAATCACGGTCGTTGGCGATACGCTGTGGATCGCGATCCAGCGCGAATGGAAGGACGACGCCAAGGGGACGGTCAAGCTGGTGTCCTACAACGTGAAGGCAAAGGAATGGGGCCATGTGACCTACCCGCTGGAGCCGAAGGGCAAGGGCTGGATCGGGCTGTCGGAGATTTCCCGGCATGGCGACCATCTCTATATCATCGAGCGCGACAACCAGATCGGCCCGAACGCGAAGCTGAAGAAATTGTTCCGGGTTGCGGCTTCCGAACTGAAGCCGGTGAAGATCGGCGAGAAGGCGCCGGTCGTGAAGAAGGAGGCGGTGCATGACTTCCTGGGCGACCTCGCCGCGCTGAACGGCTTTGCGGTCGACAAGATCGAAGGCTTCACCGTCGATGCGGCGGGGGAAGGCTTCGCGGTCACCGACAATGACGGCGTCGATGATTCCTCCGGCGAAACCTACTTCTTTTCCATCGGCAAGATGAAGTAGCGCCGCGCCATATTGCGATCCGACGGGCCCCCGGCAGGGAAATCTGCCGGGGGTTTTTCGCGTCGGATATCCGGGCGGGCTGACAATATTTTAGGGGGATATCTTGTAACGCCGCAGCGGCAGGCATAGCTTAAAGTGGTTAATTGATCCGTGCGAATTCAGCGTCTCGATGATGCTATCGTACCGGAACCTGCGCCAGCCGCAATGGACGCGACCGCGTCGATGGGCCCGCATCTGCCGGAAACATCATTGCGCCATTCCAGGACAATCCATCGTCACGTCAGGAGCTTGTCATGAGCAAAGGTCAGCAGAAGAGTAATCGGGAAGCCAAGAAGCCGAAGAAGGAAAAGCCAAAGGTTCTCGCCACCGCGGGCATGGCCACCGGCGCGCCGTACAAGCCAAGCGCGGGCGCGGCCCCGAAACCGAAGCGTTAGTATCGGCAGGCCTTGTCGTGGGACGCCGGGGCGCGTCTCCCAAAGCCTGGTGTTTCCAGAAACCTAATCAGTCCTGACGACAGGAACGGATCGCACCCATGGGGCGCAATGCGATCCTGTCGCTGTTTTCGCCGTCGGGTGAACCGGTCTTCCCGCGGGTGGATCGGGCACCGGAATCACATCCCACAAAAGGCTCATCATGATCTATGAAATCGTCGTGCCACAATTCACCAAAATGCTGGGTAACCTGCTGGCAATCCTGGACGACGCGGGAAAATATGCCGAAGAGAAGAAATTCGATGTCGGGGTCCTGCTGCAATCCCGCCTGGCGCCGGACCAGTTGAATCTCCTGCGTCAGGTACAGGTCGCCTGCGATACAGCAAAGCTTGGCGCCGCGCGGCTGACCGACACTGAAAAGAATGCCCCGGTCCATGACGACAGCGAGCAGACCCTGGCCGAGATCAAGGCCCGCATCGAAGGCGTCGTGAAATACCTGAACACGTTCACGGCGAAGGATTTCGCGGCAGCGGCAGACCGGCGCATCACGCAGCCACGATGGACAGGGAAGACTCTTTCGGGCCAGGAATTCCTGATCCAGCATGTCATTCCGAACTTCTATTTCCATACCACGATGGTGCACGCGATCCTGCGTCACAACGGCGTCGGGATCGGCAAGAGCAACTACCTTGGCGCCATGCCGTTCCGCGCCGCTGCCTAGGTCAGGTCATGGTTGGTTGGAATCGCCTCTGGCGATCCAACGACCATGTGAATCTGATCTATCTTGTTAAAAATATAGCACTTTCAAAAGTTTGAATGGAACCGGTCCCGGTTCCATTCAAACCTGATGTGCTGTAGACAACCAGGGGATCCGGCATGCCCGCCGGGTCCCGTCCTGTCCGCACGGGCATTCCCGCAGTATTTTGCGGCATCGCCGAAGAAGAATCGTAAGGATGGTACATTGAGAACCGGATTCATCCCTGTCGCATTGCTTGCCGCAGGCCTGCTATCCGCCTTGCCGGCCGTCGCCGAGGTCATCGGCAAGGCCGACGCCGCCTTCAAGCTGCTCGGCCGGAACCACCAGGTGGTGGTCGAGGCCTTCGACGACCCGAAGGTGAACGGCGTCACCTGTTTCGTCAGCATGGCGCGCAAGGGCGGGGTGACCGGCACGCTCGGCCTCGCCGAGGAAACCTCGGACGCCTCGATTGCCTGTCGCCAGACCGGCCCGATCGTCTTCGCCGAAGCGATCGAGGACGACGACGAAGGCGAGGAGGTCTTCCAGAAGCGCCAGTCGATCCTGTTCAAGCGGCTCAACGTGGTACGCTTCCTCGACCGCAAGCGCAACACGCTGGTCTATCTGGCCTATAGCGACAAGCTGATCGACGGTTCGCCGCAGAACTCCGTCTCCGCCGTCGCCATGATGCCCTGGGGCGCCACACCGCCGGGCGCGGTGAAGACGGAATAGATCTTTCGGAGGTTGGGGCTGCATCCGGCAATTCCCGTGGTATAATAGACCCGCATGTAGCGCGACGGTTCCGGGCGGGGTCGAATGAGCGATACAGATACAGTCGGGCGGACAAAGGCGGCGCCGAAGACGCAGCGGCCGCGGCTCTACAAGGTGATCCTGGTCAATGACGATTTCACCCCGCGCGAATTCGTCGTCCGGGTGCTCAAATCCGTATTCCGCATGACCGAGGAACAGTCCTACCGGGTGATGATTACCGCGCATCAGCGCGGCGTCTGCGTCGTCGCCGTCTTCACCCGGGACGTGGCGGAAAGCAAGGCGACGGAAGCCACCGACATGGGCCGCCGCGCCGGCCATCCGCTGATGTTCACGACGGAGCCGGAGGAGTAGCAGGGCCACCGCCGCAGTCGTCCCTGTGCGCGATTTGCATCGAAATACCGGCTGAAACGCGCATTTTGTGCGGAACCTTCCCGTGCGGGTACGGCGTTCAAGGGACAGGCGCGGCTATTCCGAAGCCTTTTGCGGCGGGATTACCGCGGCTGCCTTTGACCCTAACAAGGAAACGGAGCTGGCGATGCCGGACGACCTGGCGGATCCCGGAAACGAGATGAAAACCGCAACCCTGTACCGCATGGTGATGCCGGACCATATCAGCCCCTACGGGCTGAAATCCAGGGATCTGCTGGAGCGGAACGGATTCGAGGTCGATGATCACCACCTATCGACGCGCGATGAGACCGAGGACTTCATGGCGGCGCATGACGTCGATACGACGCCGCAGACTTTTATCGCCGGTGAGAGGGTCGGCGGCCATGACGACCTGCGCGCCTATTTCGGCGAGGATGTGCCGGAAGAGGGGGGTACGAGCTACCAGCCGATCATGGCCGTGTTCGCGATGGCCGCGCTGATGGCGCTGGCGGCGGGCTGGGCCGCGGATGGCGCGGTGCTCACCCTGCGCGTCGCGGAATGGTTCGTCGCCTTCAGCATGTGCATCCTCGCGATCCAGAAACTGCGCGATCTCGAAAGTTTCTCGACGATGTTCCTGAACTACGACCTGCTGGCCCGGCGCTGGGTACGCTACGGTTATCTTTATCCCTTCGGCGAAGCCCTGGCGGGCCTCCTGATGATCGCCGGGGCGCTGACCTGGCTTGCGGCGCCCGTCGCGGTGTTCATCGGCACGGTTGGCGCGGTATCGGTCGTCAAGGCGGTCTATGTCGACGGGCGGGAACTCAAATGCGCCTGCGTCGGCGGTGACACCAACGTGCCGCTGGGCGCAATCTCGCTGACGGAGAATGTCATGATGATCGTCATGGGGTTCTGGATGGCGGCGAAATCGCTCATGCCGGTATAGATCAGGCCGCGCCCCGGCGTTCCGCGATGGCCAGCAGGCGGCGCGCCGCCTTTACGACGGCGGCGTTGACCAGTTTGCCGTCCAGCCGCGTATTGCCAACCGTATCGCCGGCCGCCGCCGCCAGCACGCGGCGCGCCTGCGCGATGGCGTCCGCGCCGGGCGTGAACCCCGCATGGATATGGGGGATCTGGCCGGCGTGGTAGGAGGCCTTGCCGGTGAAGCCCATCGCGGCGACCCGTTCGACCTCGGCGATCAGCCCGGCCATGTCTTCCGGGTCGTAGAAGGCGCCGTCCATCGCCTCCACCCCCGCATCGGCCGCCGCCGCGACCACTCGGCCGCGCGCATAGGCCAGCGCGTCCCAGCCCCGGTCCGAGCCGAGGTCGCCCGACAGGTCGTCGGCGCCAAGCAGCAGCCCCGCCACCTGCGCCGATGCCCGGGCGATGGCGGACACGTTTTCCAGCCCGCGTGGCGATTCGACAATGAGGATCAGTTCGAGCGACGGATGGGTGGCGCAGGCGATCCCCGTGACCCATTGCACTTCCTCGGGCGATTCCACCTTGGGAACCAGCAGCCCGTCCGGCGGCGTGTCCCAGTCGAGCAGCGCCAGCAGGTCGCGCAGCCCGTCCGGTGTGCGCGGGTTGTTGACGCGCAGGTATTTCAACATCGGTCGGCCCGGATCGCGGGTGAAGACGGGGCCGATCCTGGCGCGGGCTTCGGCCTTGCGGTCCGGCGCGGTGCCGTCTTCCAGGTCGAAGGCCAGGATATCCGGCCCGGCGGCGAGGCCATCTTCCCAGCGTTCCGGCTGCAACGCCGAAAACAGCATCAGGCTGCGGCGATTGGCGTTGCGCGGCGTCATGCCCCTAGGCCGCCCTGTGCATGTCGATCCGCTGGCCGCGCACCGTGGTGCGGATGAAACGGCGGCGCTGGTCGCGCGGGTAGTTCAGGCGTCCGCAATGCATCACGCCACCCCGGTTCTCCCACATGATCGTGTCGCCGATGGCCCATTCCTGCTCCCAGCGGAAGTCCGGCCGGTCGAGCGCGTCGAACAGTTCCTCCAGCAGCGCATCGCTTTCCGCTTTCGGGATACCGGCAATCCGCACCGTCATCAACGGGTTGACATAAATGGCGGGCCGTTTCGTGACAGGGTGGGCGCAGATCACCGGGTGGGTGACCGTCGTGCTGTCGCGGCCCTGCTGGTCCAGGCTGCTGGCGGCGACATTGGTCATCTTGTTGCGGGTATTGTTGCCGTAGGAGAATTTGGCCGTCAGCCCGGCAAGCCGCCGCTTCGTCGCCTCGGTCAGCGATTCATAGGCTCTTGTCGCATCGCTGAAACAGGTATTGCCGCCATGGCTGGGCAGTTCCAACGCATGCAGCAGGGTCGCCTTGGCGGGCACCGGGTCGTAGGACAGGTCGGAATGCCAGCCGTCGCGCAGGTTTTCCATCGCCCCGCGCGAGGCGGCGGCGAGGTTGAACTTGCCGTCGTCGCCGAAATTGCGCATTTCCACCACATTGGGGTCTTCGGGATGCTGGAACTTGCGCTGCACATGCGGCTGCAATTCGCCGAACTGGCGGGAAAACGCGGCAAGCTGGCGCACATCCATGGGGCCGTCGCGGAACCGCAACACCCGGTGTTCGAGAAACGCCTGCTCGACCGCCGCGAGATCGGCGGCATCCATCGGTTGGCGCGTGTCCACACCGGTGATTTCGGCGCCGAGGAAATCGCTCAGCGGGGTAATGGTGATGCTCAAGGCCCGGCTCCTCCTGTCCAAGATTACGCCCGCACGAATCGCACGGCATATCCAGCCTAACCAGCCGGATGGGCGGGATGCAAGCGGGTGATCAGCCGACCGCGCGGCGGTACAGGTGCCAGGAGGCGTGGCCCAGAACCGGCAGGATGACCAGGAGGCCCAGCAATCCTGACAGCAGGGAAATCCCGATCAGCACCGCTATCGTGCAGCACCAGATGGCCATCGGTGCGGTGTTCGTGATGACGACCTTTACGCTGGTGATCATGGCAGTGACAAAATCGATATCGCGGTCGAACAGCATCGGGAACGATGTCACCGAGAAAGAAAAAACCGCGAAGGCGATGACCGCGCCGACGCCATTGCCGATCACCAGCAGCACGAGGCCCATGGGCGTCGTGAAAATTTCGCGCAGCAGTTCCGGCAGGCTGAGGGCGTTCAGCCCCAGCAGGCCGAAGAACAGCAGGGCGGCAATATCCAACCAGATGATCATGGCAAAACAGGTCACCAGCGCCATCCAGCCGAGGTCCCGGCCCACTGCGCCCCGTACCGACGATCCGATCCCGCCCCAGGACAGGGGTTCGCCGCGCTCCAGGTGGCGGCTGATGGCGTAGAAGGCGGTGGCGATGAAGGGTGCGATCAGCGCAAAACCGGCCGCCAGCGGATAGACCAGAAACGGCAGGTCGAAATACATCAGCAGCAGGACGAGGATCCAGCCGCCGGCAACGTAGATTGACGCGACTGCCAACCCGTATGCCGGCGCCGCGCGA
>JAQCHR010000063.1 GCA_027619655.1 Pseudomonadota bacterium | reverse complement strand
CCCGTTGCTTCAAATCAGCTTAAAACCCACAGAAAACCAACGGAATCAGAGTTCTTCACAGGCGACTATGTCCGGTTACACGCAAAACGCCATCATCCATCATGGCCGGCTGGATGACGGCGTTGTGGTGCTCCAGAAGCCGTTCCGGAAAGCCGAACTAGCGCAGCGGGTCAGGGAAGCGCTGGAACAGGAAGCCTGACCGGAAAACGCCGGTTACCGGTTCATGCGGTTTTCGATCAGGTCTTCGACTACGGCGGGTTCGGCCAGGGTGGAGGTATCGCCCAGATTGCTGAATTCGTCCTCCGCGATCTTGCGCAGGATCCGGCGCATGATCTTGCCCGAACGGGTTTTCGGCAGGCCCGGCGCCCACTGGATCAGGTCCGGGGAGGCAATGGGGCCGATTTCCTTGCGGACCCACTGCACCAGTTCCTTGCGCAGTTCCTCGCTGGGCTCGACGCCGATATTCAGCGTGACATAGGCGTAGATGCCCTGGCCCTTGAGGTCGTGCGGGTAGCCGACGACCGCCGCCTCGGCGACGGCCTTGTGGGCAACCAGGGCGGATTCGACCTCCGCCGTACCCATCCGGTGGCCGGAAACGTTGATCACGTCATCGACCCGGCCGGTGATCCAGTAATAGCCGTCAGCATCGCGGCGCACGCCGTCGCCGCTGAAATACTTGCCGGGGAACGCCTTGAAATAGGCATCGACGAAGCGGTCATGATCGCCATACAGGGTCCGCATCTGGCCGGGCCAGCTGTCGGCGATACACAGCACACCATCGGTTGCGCCTTCCAGCACCTTGCCCTGGGCGTCGACCACCTGCGGCACGATGCCGAAGAACGGGCGGGTTGCCGATCCCGGCTTCAGCGCCGTCGCGCCCGGCAGTGGCGTGATCAGGATGCCGCCGGTTTCCGTCTGCCACCAGGTATCGACGATCGGGCAGCGTTTCTCGCCGACAACATTGTAATACCACTCCCAGGCTTCCGGATTGATCGGTTCGCCGACCGAGCCCAGCAGCCGGATCGATTTACGGCTGGTCTTTTCCACCGGCCCGTTGCCTTCGCGCATCAGGGCGCGGATCGCGGTTGGCGCCGTGTAATAGATGTTGACCTTGTGCTTGTCGCAGACCTGCCAGTGGCGGCTGGCGTCCGGATAGTTCGGCACGCCTTCGAACATGATCGTCGTGGCACCGTTGGCAAGCGGTCCATACAGGATATAGCTGTGTCCGGTGACCCAGCCGACATCGGCGGTGCACCAGTAGATATCCCCGTCATGATAGTCGAAGACATACTGATGCGTCATCGACGCGTACACCAGATATCCGCCGGTGGTGTGCAGCACGCCCTTGGGCTTGCCGGTCGAACCGGAAGTATAGAGGATGAAAAGCGGGTCCTCGGCGTTCATGACTTCCGCCGGGCAGTCCGCGGATGCCTTCGCGACAAGATCGTGATACCAGACATCGCGGCTGTCGTCCCAACCGGTCTGTGCGCCGGTCCGGCGGACGACAACGCATCGCTTGATCGTCGGACAGGTTTTCAGCGCCGCATCGGTATTGGCCTTTAGCGGGATCTTGCGACCGGCGCGGATTCCCTCGTCGGCGGTGATGATGATATTGGATTCGCAGTCATGGATCCGGCCCGCCAGCGCGTCCGGCGAAAAACCGCCGAACACCACCGAATGAATCGCCCCGATGCGGGCGCAGGCCAGCATGGCGACGGCCGCTTCGGGGATCATCGGCATGTAGATGGTGATGCGGTCGCCTTTCCTGGCGCCGATGGATTTCAGGCCATTGGCGAATTTGCAGACCTGCTCATGCAGTTCACGGTAGGTCAGCGTCGAATCCTCTTTCGGATCGTCACCTTCCCAGATAATAGCGGTCTGGTCGCCGCGGGTCGCCAGGTGCCGGTCGAGGCAGTTATGGGACGCGTTCAGCGCGCCGTCCTCGTACCATTTCACATGGACGTTCGGCAGCTTGTAGGACACGTCCTTGACCTTGGTATAGGGCGTAAACCAGTCGAGCCGCTTGCCCTGTTCGCCCCAGAATCCTTCCGTATCGTCAACGGACTGTTTGTACATGGCCAGGTACTTGTCGTTATCGACAAAGGCTGCAGCCGCGATGTCGGCGGGGACCGGATAAATGTGTTGTTCCGACATGGTTTGACGTCCTCCCAGGGCGAATTGGCGCGTTTAATACTACCTTATCGCCTCGCGGCAGTGGCATCCAAGCCCATTCTAGATCAGATCATGGTTGGTTGGAATCGCCGTTGGCGATCCAACCAACCATGTGAATCTGATCTATCTTATTGAAGATATAGCACCTTCACAGGTTTGAATGGAACCTGTTCCAGTTCCATTCAAACCTGATGTGCTATAGAATGTTTTTCGGGCGTTACTCAAAAGCGGCGATGATGTTGCCGTCCCGGACCGTGACCGGAAACGGCATCAGGTGATTGCCAAGGCAGGGGCCGGCGACACAGCGGCCGGTTTCGATCGCGCACATGATGTGGCTCTTGTCGCGATTCATGAATCGGTCCGGCGATCCGTCAAGCTGCACCCAGGCATGCGGACAGGAATTCAGGTAGCCGAAAACCCCGCCGCCCTTGCGGATGACCATGATCTCCCGCTCGCCGGCCTTCGTCTGGACGATCAGGCCCTTGCCCTCTCCATCCGGGATATCGTCCAGCCGGCAGATTACGTTGTCCGGCACGATCTAGAGTTTCGTCCCGGACATTTTCAGGATCGTCTTCCATTCCTTGTCCGTCACCGGGCAGACGGACAGGCGGGACTGCTTGACCAGGGCCATGTCCTGCAGCGCCGGCGTCGCCTTGATGTCGGCCAGCGTGACCGGCTTTTCGACGGCTTTGACCGCCTTGAAGTCGACCATGCCGAAGCGGCCCGTCGCGTCGGTATGGTCCGGATAATACAGTCTGCACACCTCGACGATGCCGACGATCTGCTTTTCCTGCACGGAGTGGTAAAAGAAGGCGCGGTCGCCGATCTTCATCGCCTTCATGTTGTTGGCGGCCTGGTAATTGCGCACGCCATGCCAGGGCTCAACGCCTTTCTTGAGGTGATCCTCCCAGGACCACGCACCGGGCTCCGATTTTATCAGCCAGTAAGCCATGGGAAATCTCCGCTCAGGTTTCGGGGACCTTGGGCCAGCGATGGTCGTAGACATGGATCGAATGGCGCGCATAAAGCCCCTGTTTCGTGAAGGGCTCCTCGTCGATCCAGGCCTTTGCCGCAACGGCGTCCGGAAAATCGACGATAAAGATCGAACCGATCCGCGTTTCGCCATCGCTGCTGAAATAGGGACCGGCGGTGATCATGCGGTCCTGCGCCGCGCGCAGGTAATCCCAATGGGCCTGCTCGAATGCCGGCCGGCGCGCCAGGGCGTCGGGCGCGTTGATATTGTGGATCATGAACCACATCCGGCCGGTATCCTTCCCTGGCCTATGCGCCCTCGGCGTTTTCCGGGTGCCAGTGGCCCTTGCGCATGCGGGTCACCACGACGCTTTCGAACAACCCGCCGCTATTGAACGGATCGCCCGCGGCAAAGGCTTCCGCCTGCTTGCGCCCGTCGACATTGACGATGAACATGCTGCCGGTCGCGGTTTCGCCGTCATCGGTCTGGGTCGCCCCGGCGACGACGATGATATCGGATTGCGTTTTCAGGTAATCCTGGTGGGTCGGCCGCAGCTTCAGACGCAGCTCCTTGGAATTCGGCTTGTCGACACAAAAAACGGCATAAAACATGGTTCTGATTCTCCCCTGATGGTTCCAGCGGACTTAAGCAACCCGCAGCGTCAACGTCAATCGGCGGCGCCGGTTTCCCGCGTAAAGGGCCGCGACAGCAATGCCTGAATTGTCCTGCCGATATCCGCGCCGTGATTCACCACCTGGTCGACAGCCTGGCAGATCGGCATTTCGACGCCGAGATGTTCCGCCAGGGCAACAACCGCTCCGGCCGAAAACACGCCCTCGGTGACGGCCCGCCGTTCGGACAGGATTTCATCCAGCGCCCGCCCCTCGCCAAGCGCGACACCCAGTGAAAAATTGCGCGACTGCATGGCGTTACAGGTCAGCGTCAGGTCGCCCAACCCCGACAGGCCCATCAGGGTTTCCGTCCGGCCGCCCTTGGCGACCGCGAGGCGCGTGATTTCCGCCAGGCCCCGCGTGATCAGCGCCGCGCGGCCGTTATCGCCGAGCCGCAACCCGGAAACGATGCCGCACCCGATCGCCATGACGTTTTTGACCGCGCCGCCGATTTCCGCGCCGACGGGATCATCCGACAGGTAGGGGCGGAACCGCGCCGTACCGATCAGGTCGCTCATTTGCGCGGCGATTTCCGTTGTCGCGGCCGCCAGAGTCACCGCCGTCGGCAGGCCGCGGGCGACTTCCGCCGCGAAGGTCGGCCCCGACAGGACGACCTGCCGCGCCTGCGGCAGGACTTCGGTCAGGACCTCGCTCATCAGGGCCAGCGTACCCTGCTCGACACCCTTGGCGCAGATTGCCATAAGCGTGCCGGCGCGCAGGGTCGGCGCCAGATCCAGCGCGATCTTGCGCAGGAACTGCGCCGGCACGACCAGCAGTACCGCACCGGCCCCCTGAGTTGCGGCGGTCAGGTCGGCCGTGGCGGCGATGCCGCCGACGAGCGGCACGCCGGGCAGGTAGCGCGGGTTTTCCGCGCGGGCATTTATTGTTTCGGCCAGCCCCGGATCGCGCGCCCAAAGGATTGTCTCCCGCTCCGCGCGCCGGGCGACACAGGCCAGCGCGGTGCCCCAGGCGCCGGCGCCGATGACGGCGATGCGGTTCATGACACCGCCTGCGGGCGCGGTTCGTCCAGCGGCCAGCGCGGCCGGGGCGCAAAGCTCATGTCGTCGGTCATCCCCAGTCGCAACCGCTCGATCCCGGCCCAGGCGATCATGGCGGCGTTGTCCGTGCAGAGCCCGGGGGGCGGCGCGACAAACGTGAAATCCGCTTCGCCGGCCATGGCCACCAGGCTTTCCCGCAGTGCCGCATTCGCCGCGACGCCGCCGGCGACAACCAGCGCTCCGTTCGTTCCGTGCTCAGCCCGGAAACGGGCGATGGCATGCCGCGCCCGGTCGACCAGAACATCCGCGACGGCGGCCTGGAACGAGGCGGCGGCGTCCGCAACGTCCGTATCGGAAAGCGTCGCACCCGGCAGGGACCGGATCGTGCGGACGACTGCGGTCTTGAGGCCGGAGAAGGAAAAATCGCAATCGTCGCGACCGCGCATCGGCCGGGGAAAGGCGAACCGGGCGGCGTTTCCGCGCCGGGCAGCCCGTTCCACCGCCGGTCCGCCGGGATAGGGCAGGCCAAGCAGTTTGGCGGTCTTGTCGAAAGCTTCGCCGACGGCGTCGTCCAGCGTACCGCCATAGCGCGTATACTGCCCCGGGCCGTTCACCGACAGCAGTTCGCAATGGCCGCCGGACACGAGCAGCAGCAGATAGGGGAATGGCAAGCCATCCGTCAGCCGCGCCGTCAATGCATGGCCTTCCAGATGGTTGACCGCCACCAGCGGCAGTCCGTGGACGAGGGCGATGGATTTTGCCGTCATCATGCCGACCAGCACGCCGCCGATCAGCCCCGGCCCGCCCGTCGCGGCGATTCCGTCGAGATCCGCAAACCCGATCCCGGCCTGTTCCATCGCCCGCTGGACGATTCCGTCCATGTGATCGAGGTGGCTGCGCGCGGCAATTTCCGGCACGACGCCGCCATAGGGGCGATGTTCGTCGATCTGCGAGAACACGACGTTGGCCAGGATGCTGCGGTCTTCCCTGACCACCGCGGCTGCGGTTTCGTCGCAGGAGGATTCAATGCCGAGAACGATCATGATGGCGCCGTTGTACCCCGCGGCAGGGTGCGATGAAACCGAATCTTTCAGCGAACAGGGTCCTGCGGACGCGCACCTCCCGGCCGGCGGCAGGCTTGCCAGTCCATGGGCCTTTCATCCCGCTCCGCGGCAAAACGCTCCGCCAGAAGCCTGGCGACATCATAGCCCAGTCCGGTCAACTCCCGTTCCGCGGCGGAACCCGCTTCCCTGGCGTTGAGATAGCTGGCGCCGATGTATTTTCGCGAGGATTCCAGATCTTCCAGAAACCGCCGGTGCTGGTTCAGCAACTGCTCATCGGTGAAGACGGGCCTGTTCTTCGCCACCCTGATGGCGACAAGCAGGCAAAGGATAAAGATGATGGTGATGGCCGCAATCGTGAGCGCCATGCCGGAAACACCCGCTGTCTTTTCGGTGACTGCCGGTTTGTACCATGCTGCTTGTTCCCGTGTCTCTTGCCGGCGCGTGCGCGTTGCGCCGAAAAGCACTTTGAGGCCGGTGCCGAAGCAGGTACAGAAGGGTCATGACGGAGATATTGAAAATCGGCACGCGCGGTTCGCCTCTGGCGTTGGTGCAGGCGAACGATGTACGTGACCGCCTGCTGGCCCAGCACAGGGGGCTTCAGGTTGACATTGTCGTCATTCGAACGACAGGGGACCAGGTGCAGGATCGGCCCCTGGCGGAGATCGGCGGCAAGGGGCTTTTTACCAAGGAAATCGAAGAGGCCCTGTTCAGCGGCGATATCGACCTCGCGGTGCATTCGATGAAGGATGTCGAAACCAGGCTGCCGGACGGTCTCGGTATCTCGACGATCCTGCCGCGCGAGGATCCGCGTGACGCCTTTATTTCGCTGCGGGCGCCGACGCTGGCGGAACTGCCGGCCGGCGCCGTTATCGGGACATCCTCACTGCGCCGGAAAGCGCAGGTGAAATACCTGCGGCCCGACCTGGAGGTGGTGCCGCTGCGGGGCAATGTCGAAACCCGGCTGAACAAGCTGCGGGCCGGCGATGTGGATGCGACCTTCCTGGCCTATGCCGGGTTGCGGCGGCTGGGCATGGCCGAAGTTGCCACGCAGTTGATGGATCCGGCGGAAATGCTGCCCGCGGTCGCGCAGGGGGCCGTCGGCATTGAAGTCCGGATCAACGACTCCGTCGTACAGGCCTATCTGTTGCCGCTTAATGACGGCGAAACGGCGCGCCGGGTGCTGGCGGAGCGGGCCATGCTGGCGGAACTCGACGGGTCCTGCCGAACGCCCATCGCAGCGCTGGCGGAATTCACCGGGCCGGAAACGCTTCGCCTGCGCGGCCTTGTTGCCAGCCACGACGGGACCACCGTGCATGAGGTCACCCGCGACGGGCCGGCGGCGACGGCGGAGGCGATGGGGGTCGACGCGGGACGGTCGCTGCGCGATCATATGGGCCCCGACTTTTTTGGCTGATGGTGTTTGCAGGCGGCCGGGAGGACAAAATTCGCGCGCTCGTGACCAGACCGATGGAGGATTCGGCCGCTCTTGTCAGCGCACTGGAAGACCGCGGAATCGAGGTCTTTATATGTCCCATGCTGACAATCGTCCTGAATCGCGGGCCGGAACCCGATCTAACCGGCATTCAGGGCGTTCTCTTTACATCGGCAAACGGGGTCCGCGCCTTCGCGAAAGTCGCGCCACGCCGTGATCTGCCGGTCTTCACGGTTGGCGACAGGACGGCTGTCGCGGCCCGGGAAGCCGGGTTTGCGATGGTGGAAAGCGCGGGCGGCGATGTCGACAGCCTGGTCAGGCTGGTACGCGACCGGTGCACGCCGGATTCCGGCCCCTTCCTGCACCCGGCGGGATCGGATGTGGCGGGTGACCTGGCCGGACAACTTGGCGCGGCAGGTTTTGCAGTTCGGCGGGCAGTCCTCTACCATGCACAGGCGGCCACCGCCTTGAGCCCGGAGGACGTGCTGGCGCTTTCTGAGCATCTGATCGACCTGGTATTGTTTTATTCGCCCCGGTCCGCGGAAACCTTCGTGTCGCTGGCCAGACGCGCCAGACTTGAAAAGGCCTGTGAAAGGCTGGAGATACTCTGTTTGAGCAGGGCCGTCGCCGAGGCGGCCGACCCTATCATGTGGCGCCGGGTCATGATTGCACCACATCCGTTACAAGATGCCCTTCTGGACACTCTCGACGAAAGACTGCACAGGCAATGACCGACAACAGCGATACGCTAGACCAGGACGAATCGTTTCCCGATGCGGCAGCCGTTATCGAAGCCTTTGGCGGCGTGCGCCCGATGGCGTCAACGCTCGGTATCGCCGCGACGACGATCCAGGGTTGGAAAAGCCGGGGCAGCGTCCCGGAACCGCGCCGGCAGGAAGTCCGCGATGCGGCAATCGCGGCCGGGATCGACTTGGACAACCTGCCGGAAACGCCCGTCGCGGAGACACCGTCGGAAACGGAAACCGCGGCGGATCCCGTTCCAGACGAATCCGAAGCCCCGGTGCGGGCAACGCAAGCGGCTCTGCCGGCAAAGACCCGCGGGCAGGGTGTCGCCTGGCTGGCGCTGATTGTCGCAGCCGCCGCGGGTGTTGCCCTGGTGACGCAGCCGAAATGGGCGCCCATGGTCCATGGTCCGTCGTCGCAAGCGGTGCCGCAGGAAATCGTTACACGGCTGGACGCGCTGGAAGCCAGACCCTCGGCGCCCGCGCTCGGCCCCGTCACGGCGCGGCTCGACACCCTGGAGGCGGCGCTGAAGGCGCTACCGTCCGATGGCGGCTCGTCACCCGAATTTTCGGCGCAGATGGATCAGTTGTCCCAGGGGCTGGCGCGCGGCATCGCGAAGGCGGAGCAACTGGCGGCGCGTGTCGGTGAGTCGGAACGTGGCGCAGCGCAATTGCGGGCGGATTCGCTGGCGGCGGCGGATTCGCTGAAAGCGGACATCGCATCCCTGCGCGACGAGGTATCGGCGATTACCGACAAGTTGACGGCGCTGACCGCAAGGGAAGCCGCCGCCGCGGGACGGACCACCGGGCTGGCATTCGCGGTTGTCTCCCTGGAGCGGGCTGTGCTCGACGGTACACCGTTTGCCGGACTGCTGACGGCAATCGAACGGCTTGCGGATAACGATCCGGTTGTCACCGCGTCAATAGCGGTACTGTCGCCGGACGCCGCGTCGGGCATTCCCACAACCGCAGCTTTGGTCAAGCGCTTCGAAGGGGTTGCTGCGACGCTCGGCGAACCCCTATGGGCAGAAACCGGTACCGGTTGGCTGGACCAGATTCTCAAAAGGGTCGATTCGGTAATCGCTGTAAGGCGCATCGAGGATGGTTCCGGCAATATCCTGCCGGCACGGCGGGCGGAACAGGCCGTCGCGCGCGGCGACCTGCCGGCCGCTGTCGCGGCGCTGGAGGACGCGCCGGGGCCGGCCGCCGACTGGGTCCAGGACGCCAGGCGCCGTATCGCGGCTGAAAAGGCGGTCGCTTCGTTGCGGCTGCACGCGGTGGAGATGCTTGGCAAGGGCATGGATGCGGTAGGTACGCCGCAATGATCCGCGCCGCATTCGTCTTCGTCCTCATCGGCTGTTTCGTCTGGCTGGCGGTCTGGTTCGCGGGGAACCCGGGCTATGTGGATATCGAAATCGCCGGGCTGCAGATCAGAACCCAGGCCGGGATTTTTGCGGTGGGCCTGGTCGTCGTCGTCATTGTCGCGGCTGTGCTGTACCGTTTATGGCGTTTCGTCCGCCACGTTCCCGGCGGCTTGCTGGATTACCGGCGCGCCGGCCGGCGCCAGCGAGGATATCAGGCGCTGACGCAGGGCATGGTCGCCGTCGCCGCGGGCGATGCGGATGAGGCGAAGAAATTTGCCCGCAAGGCCGACAGCCTGCTGAAGGAACCGCCGCTGACGATGCTGCTGTCGGCCCAGGCGGCGCAGCTGGAAGGGGACGAGGACGCCGCCCGGCGGTATTTCGAGGAAATGCTGAAGAAACCGGATATGGCGTTTCTGGGTGTCCGCGGGCTGCTCATGCAGGCGGTCCGGCGCGACGACAAACGGGAGGCGCTGCGGCTCGCGGAGCAGGCCTTTCAACTTCGGCCCGATACGCCCTGGGTGCTGACGCGCCTGTTCGGCCTGCAGGTTGGCGCCGGAAAATGGGCGGAAGCCAGCGAAACCAATCAACGCGCCATACGCGCCGGGGTTGTCACGCAGGATGACGGCCGGCGGCGCAAGGCGGTGCTCGCCGTGGCCCTGAGCAATGCGGCAGCGGCATCCGGCGATTCGGCTACGGCGCTGAAACAGGCCCGTGCGGCGCATGATTTGGCGCCGGGCCTTGTCGCCGCGACGGTCGCGAATATGCGCTGCCTGGCGGCGGCCGGCAAGATGCGCCGGGCGGTGAAACTGGCTGAATCCGCATGGACGCTTGATCCGCATCCGGATCTTGCGGCGGCCTATGACGATTTCGGCGGCGAGAGTGAACCACCGCTGGAGCGCGTCAAACGGTTCCAACGGCTTTGCAGTTTCCGGCCCGATCATCCCGAAAGCCACTACGCACTGGCTGAGGTCTCGCTCGCGGCGGACCTTTGGGGCGAAGCGCGCCGCCATCTGGAAGCGGCCGGTGGCGACCACCCCACGGCGCGCCATTGCCGCCTGATGGCGGAACTTGAACACAAGGAGACCGGCAACCTTGAAGTGACCCGCCACTGGCTGGACCGGGCCGTTGCCGCGCCGCCGGGCGAGGCGTGGTATTGCAGGGAATGCGGGTCGGTTGCCGGTGCATGGGCGCCGTGCTGTAGCAGCTGCGGCAGTTTCGACAGCCTGAAATGGAGCCTGCCGCCCGGCACGGGAGCCCTTCTTCTGGAAGCGCCGGACAGGGCAGAGACGGATGCGATGGTTGCGTTGCCGGGCACCGGCAGCCCGGCGGCGGCGCCACCAGCGGAACGTTAGGGGCCCCGCTGGTTCAGATGGCCGCGCCGGCCTATACCGGCCGCGCAGAAAAAAAGGCCGGCAACATGTTATGTGCCGGCCCCAGGATCAGGGAGGAGAGAGAGCAACAGTGTGTGAACTGTTGGTCCGAAATTAGCCGTCTTTCCCGTAATGCGAAGTGACGGCAGTCACAAACGCAATTTATTTACGAATTAATTTTACGCTGCTGAATCCATCGCTCGGCACGCCAGTGGGCTTGCGTTGTTGAACGACCCGGCCTATTTTGCGCGCCGATGTGCCGCGTTAGCTCAGCTGGTAGAGCATCGCATTCGTAATGCGGGGGTCGGGTGTTCAAGTCACCCACGCGGCACCACTTTCTCAAAATTGCCCGTTATCCGGGCTAGCGCTTCGAAAAGCGATATTCGGCGCAGTCTTTCCTGAGACGCGTCGTATCGGCGTAACTGGCGGTTTCAGCCATGACAAAGTTTAAATTTTTGCCGCACCGAAATTGTTCCAGCAAGGAAACGCGCCGGGTTTTCCGAGAAACGTCTCATGTCCTGCGCAAAATGGACGGAGTGCGCTAAGATTTTGCGCTACGTCCGGGCCGGCGGGGCTGGATTGCCCTGGATCTATTGGGCGGCGCGAGATGTCGACACGCAAGCCGAAGGTAGAACCGACGATTGGCGGATCAGTTTTTAGAGCAAGTTCCGATCGTATTGAATCGGAAGCATGCGATTAGGGATTCCCATATTTAGTGGTTTAGG
>JAQCHR010000062.1 GCA_027619655.1 Pseudomonadota bacterium | reverse complement strand
GCCCGCCGGAGACGGTATGCAGGGTCAAGGTATCGCCGGACTGGATTTCGACCACCGGCGGTAGCGCCGCGTCGAAAATGCCCCAATGGACGGTTTCCGGGCTGGCATTGACCACATGGCTTGCAGGCATCGCAAATCCTTTCAGAGGGTTACAGATCGATCCGGTAGAACGCGGCGGCGTTCCCTGAAAACAGTTTTTCCTGATCGGCGCGGGGAAAACCGGCGACGATTGTCTTGAAGGAATCGTATATCATGTCGTAGCTGGCGCGCAGCCCGTCGACGGGATAGTTGCTGGCGAACATGCAGCGATCGACCCCGAAAATATCGATGGTTTCCAGTACGATGGGCCGGTTGTCCTCCAGCAGCCACGGCCCGTCCAGCAGGCACAGGCAGGAGATTTTCGTCACCACATTGGGACAGGCCGCCAGCGCATGCATGCCGCGCCGCCACATGTCGAGCCCCGCTGGGCTGCGGTCCCAGGGAAAGCCGGTATGGTTCAGGTTGATGCGCGTGCCGGGAAAGGCGCGCGCGACTTCGGCCGCTTCCTCCAGATGCCAGGTCGGGACCCGAAGGTCCCAGGACAGGTCGTATTTTTCCAGCAAGGCGAACCCTTCCAGCCATCGGTCATCCTGCATCGTGCCGGCTGCGCCGGGCGTCATCGTCTCTTTCGACGATGCCGTAACCGGTTTCGAACGGATGCCCCGCATCAACGGGATCGCGGCCTGTTTCGCCAGGATTTCCTCGCTGTTGTCCCGGTCGAGCCAGGCATGGCCGACAATGGCGTTGGGGAAGCCATAGCGCGCGCTCATTGCCATGATCCATTCGCTTTCCTGGACCTGGAAATCGCGGTGGCATTCCGCTTCGCAATGCACGGTGCCGATCACATTGTGCTTCGCTGAATCCTTCCGGTAATCCTCCGGCAGGTAGTTGCGGCGGATCGGCGTGTTGTCGCCCAGAAAGAAGTCGGTCCGCGGTGGACCGGACAGTGAGGGGTAATTCAGATGGTCGAGATCCCAGAGGTGGTGATGGGCGTCGATGATGGCGATGTCGTCGATCCGGCTCATGTGTCGGTCTCCAGCGCGTTTGGCCCGGTAAACGCCGTTATCGCCGGCACCGGTCCGGTGAAGCGCTCCATCTCGACCAGCGTGCTGTGCGCGATCGGGCCCTGGCCGAGTTTCGACGTGCCCCGGTCCAGTGTCAGCATGTTCGGATTGCCGTGCTTGTCGAGGGCGCCGATACGGCCGGGCTCCGCCGGATCGTACCAGGCGCCGGTCGACAGGCGAATGACACTCGGCATCACGCCATCGTCGATGATCGCGCCCGCCAGCGTTTCGCCCCGGTCGTTGAAAATGCGCACCACGTCGCCCGGCCCGATACCCCGGGCCGCTGCGTCGGTCGGGTTCAGCGCAACCGGTTCGCGGCCGTTGATCTTGGACGCCACGCTGACCGAGCCACAATCCATCTGCGCATGCAGGCGGGTTGACGGCTGGTTTGACATAAGGTGCAGCGGATGGCGTTCGGCTTCCGGCGCGCCAAGCCACTCGACGGGTTCGAGCCAGACCGGATGCCCCGGGCAATCGTCATACCCGAATCCGTCGATGGTTTCGGAGAATATCTCGATCAGGCCGGAGGGCGTCGGCAGGGGATTCGCCGCCGGGTTCGCGCGAAAGTCGTCGTAAATGACATGCGGTTTCGCGGGTTCGGCGATTTCGACCCGGCCCTGTTCCCAGAAGGTTTCGAAATCGGGCATTTCAACCCGGCTCTGCGCCGCCTGCTGGCGCGAAACCTCGTACAGATGCCGCAGCCACGCCATTTCGTCCCGATCTTCCGTGAAGGCGGACCGGAAGCCGAGCCGGTCCGCGAGGTCGGAAAATATGTCGAAATCGTTGCGCGCACCGCCGACCGGTTCCACCGCCTTCGCCATCGCCATGATGAAGCGGTCGCGCCCGCTGGCGCCGATATCGTTGCGTTCCAGCGTTGTCGTCGCGGGCAGGACAATATCCGCGTGACGCGCGGTGGCGGTCCACCAGGGTTCGTGCACGATGATCGTGTCGGGCTTCCGCCAGCCTTCGATCAGCCGGTTGATATCCTGGTGGTGATGGAACGGATTGCCGCCGCACCAGTAGATCAGCTTCGTGTCCGGGTATCGGCGCCGCTTGCCGTTGAAGTCATATTCGCCGCCGGGGTTGAGCAAGAGGTCGGTGATGCGGGCCACGGGAATGAAACTGCCGGTCGGGTTGGCGCCGGAAAGCATGGCGGGCACCGCGATCGGTTCGACCGGGTTGCCCTGGCCCTGCATGCTGCCATAGCCGAAGCCGAAGCCGCCGCCCGGCAGGCCGATCTGTCCCAGCATCGCGGCGAGCGTCGCCGTCATCCAGAAAGTCTGTTCGCCGTGGTCGCCGCGCTGCAGGGAGTAACTGGTGCCGATCATCGTGCGTTTCGCCGCCATTTTCCGGGCCAGCGTGCGGATCGTTTCGGCATCGATTCCGGTGATGGGCGCCGCCCAGTCGGCGCTTTTCGGCGTGCCGTCGGTTTCCCCGGTCAGGTAGGGCTGGAATTTCTCGAAACCGACGCAATACCGCGCCAGGAAGGCGGGATCGTGCAATTCTTCGGTATACAGCGTGTGCGCCAGCCCCAGCATCAGGGCGACATCCGTATTCGGCCGTGGCGCCAGCCATTGCGAGCGGACGAAGTCCGGCGTGTCGTCCCGCAACGGCGTGACGGAAACGACCTCCACGCCGGCATCCTTCAACTGATGCAGCCAGTATGCGGTGGAATGCTGTCCGGCGCCGCCGGGTTCGACTTGCGTGTTCTTGGTGCCGATACCGCCGAAAGCGACAAAAAGACCGGCATTCTGCGCAATGGAACGCCAGGACGTGACGTTGCGCAGCCCCCGGATGTCGCCAAGGATATGCGGCAGGATCGCCAGGCCGGCGGCAATGGAATAACTGTGCACCTGCGCTGTAAACCCGCCATGGCCGTTCAGGAATCGCTGCAGCAGGGTCTTGGCGTGGTGAAAGCGTCCGGCGCTGGACCAGCCGTAGGAACCGCCGAAAATCGCGGAATTACCGTGCCGGGCCTTTACCCGCTCCAGTTCCGCTGTGACGAGCGACAGCGCCGTATCCCAGGAAACCGGGACAAAGGGTTCGCCGCCGCGCCCCGTGCCGCCGCCGGCGGGCCCGTTTTCCAGCCATCCCGTGCGGACCATCGGTTCCGCCACCCGGCATTCGTGATACAGCGCGGAGGGCACCGCATTGAGGATTTCCGCGGGGTAGGGATCTCCCTCGGCCGGCGAAACACCGACGACACGGCCGTTTTCCACCTCGGCGGTAAAGGCGCCCCAATGGGAGCTGTGATTGATCTTGCCCATGTTTTCCCCAACCGGTTTCAGGCCCTTACTACTACTCGCACGGCAAAAAATTGGCCAGTACCCGTAATAGGTCTGCAATTTTTCGATTTCTCGCTCATTTGGGCGATTTCTGACGCAGGCATATGCCTTTCAATGAAAACCATAGAACGAAACTCCGAGGAACTGGAAATGGGCAAGGCCGTTATCAGCGCATCAGAACACCGCGCTATCCTGGATGCGTATCGCGAGCAGATCGAATTCGGCAGTCAGGGGGAATCGGCGCTGAACCTGGCGACCATTGTCTACCAGCAACGGCATCCGGCCGTACCGGTCGCCGAAGCACGCGCCCTCGTCGGGGGTATCCTCAAGTCGAATCCGTCCGTCGCTTGATCGTCGCCGGAAACCTGGGCGGAAGTGGCGGCATGATATACGCACCCGTTTTATATGTTGAAGACCGCCGCCTCGTAACGGATGCCTTTGCCGCAGAATTGCAGCGCGGCCAGGCGCGCCGCGCCGCGCTGAATTATGCAACGGCCGTATACCTGCAGCGCCACCCCTTCTTGGCGGTGGGCGAGGCCCGCGCCATGATCCGCGCCGCACTGGGCGAGAACATCTGACGCCAGACTGCCATGTCTTTGTTGCCTGGACCGTAGCGGTGCTGTAACTCCCCGTCACTTGGCAATCGCGACGACGGGGGCGGGGGCTTGAAAAAGGCCAATTCCATCATGTCGGGCTATGGGACCAGTGTGTTCGAGGTCATGTCCCGGCTCGCCATCGAGCATAATTCAATCAATCTGGGGCAGGGCTTTCCCGATGAGGACGGTCCGCTGGACGTCCGCCAGGCGGCGGCGGATGCCCTGATGACCGGTCTGAACCAGTATCCGCCGATGCTGGGCATACCGGAATTGCGCCAGGCCGTTGCGCGTCACGCCAAACGGTTTTACGGGCTGGATGTCGACTGGCAGCGCGAAGTGATGGTCGGCTCGGGCGCGACAGAGGTGCTGAACGATTGCATGCTCGGGCTGATCGAACCGGGCGACGAAGTCGTGGTGATCGAACCAACCTATGACTGTTACCTGCCGATTATCCGGCGTGCGGGCGGCGTGCCAAGGCTGGTCCGGGTGACACCGCCGGACTGGACCCTGCCGCGGGCGGACCTGGAAGCGGCATTTTCCGAACGAACCAAACTTGTCCTTTTGAACAACCCGCACAATCCGGCGGCCAAGGTGTATTCGGAAGACGACCTGGCCTTCATCGCCGGTCTGGTTGTGCGGCACGATGCGCTGGCCGTTTGCGATGAAGTCTATGAACATATCGTCTTCGATGGCCGCCGGCACCGGCCGCTGATTGGCTTTCCGGGCATGCGGGACCGCTGTGTACGGATCGGTTCGGCGGGCAAGACGTTTTCACTGACCGGATGGAAGGTCGGTTATGCGACGGCTTGCCCCGAACTGCTGGCGCCGATTGCCAAGACGCACCAGTTCGTGACCTTTACGACGGCGCCGAACCTGCAGGCGGCCGTCGCCTACGGGCTTGGCAAGGACGACGACTATTTCCAGGGCCTGAGCGACGAGATGTGCGCCAAGCGTGACCGGTTCGCGGCGGGATTGGCACGGCTCGGGTTTGGCGTCATCGATTGCGAGGGTACGTATTTCGTTACGGCGGATATCCGGCCGCTCGGCTTCGATGGCGATGATGTCGCCTTCTGCCGCCATATCACGGTGGCAGCGAAAGTAACCGCCGTCCCGGTCAGCGCCTTCTACATGACCGACGGTCCGGAACATTTCGTCCGCTTCTGCTTCTCGAAAAAAGAGGCGATCCTGGACGAGGCAATCGCGCGCCTTGAAAAGCTGTTCGGCGCGCGGGAAAACGCCTGATAGAGTAAACGCCAGAGGAAAATCAAGAACACGGATGGGGAAAATGACGGACAGCAATGACGGCAAGGGAATGCGCAAGGGGCTGACCAGCTACGGGGATGCCGGGTTCTCCCTGTTCCTGCGCAAGGCCTTCATCAAGGCGATGGGCTATAGCGACGATGCGCTTAACCGGCCGATTGTCGGCGTCATCAATACGTTCAGCGGCTACAACGCCTGCCACAGAAACGCACCCGATCTTGTCGAGGCGATCAAGCGCGGTGTGATGCTGGCCGGGGGCCTGCCGGTCGAGTTTCCGACCATCTCCGTCCATGAATCCTTCTCCCATCCGACGTCGATGTTCATGCGCAACCTGATGTCGATGGATACGGAGGAAATGATCCGCGCGCAGCCGATGGACGCGACCGTCATGATCGGCGGCTGCGACAAGACCGTACCGGCGCAGCTGATGGGTGCAGCCAGCGCCGGGGTGCCGGCGATCTCGGTCGTGACCGGGCCGATGATGACCGGCAGCCATCGCGGCGAACGGCTTGGCGCCTGCACCGATTGCCGCCGCTACTGGGGCATGTACCGGGCCGGCGAAATAGACGAGGCGGAAACCGAGGAAGTCAGCGGCAGGCTGGCGCCGACCGCCGGCACCTGCATGGTGATGGGGACGGCCAGCACGATGGCCTGCATGACCGAGGCGCTGGGCATGATGCTGCCCGGTGGCGCGGCGATCCCGGCGGTGGCCGCCGACCGGCTGCGCCATGCGGAAGCTGCCGGCACCCGCGCAGTCGCCATGGCGAAAACGGGCGGGCCGACCCCGGCCGAAATCATGACGCCGGAAGCGTTCACGAATGCCTTCCGTGTGTTGCTGGCCATCGGCGGGTCGACCAACGGGCTGGTGCATATGACGGCGGTCGCCGGTCGGCTGGGGATCAAGGTCGACCTGGAAGCGATTGACCGTCTGGGCCAGGAAACGCCGGTGCTGGTCGATCTCAAGCCGTCGGGCCAGCACTATATGGAAGACCTGGAGAAAGCCGGCGGGCTGATGACGGTGCTGCGCGAACTGAAGCCGCTGCTGCATCTGGACTGCATGACCGTGACCGGCCGGACGCTGGGCGAGGAAATCGAGGCGGCGTCGCCGCCGTTCAGGCAGGAGGTCGTACGGCCGTTCAACGACCCGCTTTATCCGCAGGGCGGCATCGCCGTGCTGCGCGGCAATCTCGCGCCTGAAGGCGCCATCGTGAAGCAGTCGGCAGCCAGCGAACGGCTGATGACGCATACCGGACGCGCCGTCGTTTTCAAGAATCAGGAAGACCTTGCCGCGCGAATCGATTCCCCCGACCTGGACGTCACGGCGGACGATATCCTGATCATGCAGAATGCCGGGCCGAAAGGCGCACCGGGCATGCCGGAATCCGGCTACCTGCCGATCCCGAAGAAACTGGCCACGACCGGCGTGAAGGATATGCTGCGCATGTCGGACGCGCGGATGAGCGGCACGGCCTTCGGGTCCATCGTCCTGCACATCACGCCCGAATCCTATGTCGGTGGGCCGCTGGGGCTGGTGCGGGACGGCGACATGATCAAGCTGGACGTGCCGAACCGGTCGCTGGAACTGCTGGTGGACGAGGCGGAACTGGCGCGCCGCCGGGCCGAATGGGTCGCGCCGCCGGCGCATGAAGGGTCCGAACGCGGCTATCTGAAACTGTACATGGACCATGTGCAGCAGGCGGATGAAGGCGCGGATTTCGACTTCCTCGCCAAGGCCCCCGATGGCCGCACGACGCCGGTGTGAGGACGCTATGACCCTGCCGCTCGATAAAACCCTGAAGCTTGGTATCCAGACGATCCATCGTCGGACCGAGCCCGCAACCGGGGTCTGGGAACCGAGGATTGACGAACTGGTATCCTTCGTCGAAATGGTCGATCGCTGCGGTTACGATTCGATCTGGCTTGGCGACCATGTCTCGTTTCCGATTCCGTTCTTCGATCCGCTGATGATGATCGCGCAGGCGGCGGTGGTCAGCCGTCGGCTTGCTTTTGGCACCGGCGTCTACCTGCTGCCCCTGCGTCATCCGGCGCCGGTGGCCAAGCAGGTATCCACCCTGGATCACCTGACCGAGGGGCGGCTGATTTTCGGCGTCGGCGTCGGCGGCGAGTTTCCCAAGGAATACGAACTCTGCGGCGTGCCAAGGGCGGAACGCGGCGCGCGGCTGAGCGAAGGCATCGACGTTTTGCGCAAGCTCTGGACGGGCGAGCCGGTTTCGCATCAAGGCCGGTTCTACAATTTCACCGATATCCCGATGAACCCGCCGGGGCGGCAGCCGGGCGGACCGCCGATCTGGTGCGGCGGCCGTTCCGAGGCGGCGTTGCGCCGTGCCGGAGTGCAGGCCGATGGCTGGATTTCCTATGTCGTGACACCGGAAATGTACGCCGAATCGCTGGCCAGGATCGCCGAGGCCGCGCAACAGGCCAACCGCGAAATGGACCATTACGGCAGCGGCCACCTGCTGTTCGCCCGGCTGGACGACAGTTACGAGGCGGCCCATGACGCGGCGACGGAGACGCTGAGCATTCGCTACAACATGGACTTCCGCAAGGCCGCCGCGCGTTATGCGGCATTGGGCACGCCGCAGCAGGTCGCCGAGCGCATTCGCGATTTCCACGCGGCGGGCGCCCGCCATGTGGTGCTTGACCTGCTGGGTCCGTATGAGCAGCGGCGCGCGCAGATCGAGCGTTTTGCCGCCGAGGTCATTCCGTTGCTGAAGGACCTGACCGGCGCGGCATAGTCCTGGTTTTTGTATATTTCTCCGATTGTGCGCTCGCGCGGCCGGGTTGCGCCCCTTATAAGGGTAAGCAGAACGAATCCCTATAGATCAGGAGCTTCGATGGAATACACAAATTTCGGAAAAACCGGGATGTGCGTTAGCGTTGCCGGCCTGGGCTGCGGCGGCGGCAGCCGCCTTGGCAAGAACCGCGGCATGAGCAAGGCGGAATCGGTGGCGCTGGTGCGCACCGCGATGGATCTGGGCGTCAATTATCTCGACACCGCGAACAGCTACACGACGGAGGATATCGTCGGCGAAGCCATCAAGGCGGTGCCGCGCGACCATATATTTGTCGGTACAAAATCGCTGATCCGCAAGGACGGCAGGATGCTGTCCGTCGCGGAAGTCGTCGCCAGCCTCGACAATTCGTTGCGCGAACTCGATACCGACTATGTCGACGTGTTCCAGTTCCATGCGATCACGCCGGAAACCTATGACGATGCGCTGAATGTCTATGCGCCGGCCCTGCTGAAGGAAAAGGAGAAGGGCAAGCTGCGCTTCCTCGGCTTCACCGAATCGCCGCCGAACGATGCGAACCAGGAAGTGCTGAAACGTGCGGCGAATGACGACGTCTGGGAAGCAATCATGCTGGGCTTCCACATGATGCATCAGAATGCGCGGCACAATGCGTTTCCCTATACGCAGGAAAAGGGCATCGGCACGCTGCTGATGTTCGTCGTCCGCAGCATTTTCAGTATTGAGGGCAGACTGCAATCAGACATGAAGGAACTGGCGGCGGAAGGCAAGGTGCCGCAATGGCTGGCCGACAGGGAAAACCCGCTCGATTTCCTGATCCATGACGGCGGCGCGGCAAGTGTGATCGATGCGGCGTACCGTTACGCGCGGCACGAACCGGGGGCGGATATCATCCTGTTCGGCACCGGCAGCGTGGAGCATCTGAAAACCAACCTGGCGTCGATCCTGGCGCCGCCACTGCCGAAGCAGGATACGGACAGGCTGGAAGAACTGTTCGGTCACCTTTACGGTGTCGGCCTCGACGTGCCGGTCAAACGCACGGCCTGAAGAACAACGAGATAAAGGGGATAACCGATGGATCTGGGAATCAAGGGGAAGCGCGCGCTGGTGCTGGGCGCAAGCAAGGGGCTTGGCTATTCGACGGCGCGGGCGCTGGCGCAGGAAGGCGTGGATATCGCGCTGAGCAGTTCCAGCCAGCAACGCGCGGACGACGCTGCGAAGAAGCTCGCGGCCGAAACCGGCGCCAAGGTTGTCGGCCTGGTCGGCGACGTGTCCAACCCGGACAACATGAACGTCCTGGCCGACGCCGCCGTGAAGGCGCTGGGCGGGGTCGATATCTTGGTCAACAACCATGGCGGTCCGGCGCTGGGTTTCGCAATGGACCTGAAGGAAGACGTGCTACGCCAGCAGTTCGATTCCATGGTGGTCAGCATCATCCGGATCACCAGCCTGCTGGTGCCGGGCATGATCGCAAACAAATGGGGCCGCGTGCTGTTCATCGGGTCGTCGGGCAATATCGAACCGCTCAACAACATGGTGCTGTCCAATACGCTGCGTGGCGCGATCGTGAATTACTCCAAGACGCTGGCGAATGAAATCGGCAAGGATGGCGTCACGGTCAATATCATCGCCCCCGGCGGGGTTCTGACCGACCGGACGCGGTCGTCGTCGGAGAACGATGCCAAGCGGCTCGGCATCACGTTCGAGGAAGCGCTGGCGCGCCGCGTTTCCACCGTACCGATGGGCCGCTTCGGCGATCCGGACGAATTCGGCGGCGTTGCGGCGTTCATGTGCTCGCAGCAGGCCGGCTATTGCACGGGTTCGATCTGGCGCGTCGATGGCGGCCGGATCAAGAACATCATCTGAGGAATCCCGCATGAAACTCGTCAGCTATCGCGATGCGTCCGGCGACACCTACGGTGTTGCCGATGGTACTGGAATCATCGAGGTCGGCCGCGCTTCGGGGTTTGGCCATACCGATCTCAAGGCTGTTCTGGCAGCGGGCGCGCTGGATGCCGTGCGTGAATTCGCCGCCGGCCGGAAGGCGGACGTGGCGCTGGAAGACGTCACCCTGCTGCCGCCCATCGGCAACCCGGACAAGATCATCATGGTCGGGTTGAACTACGCGACCCATATCGCCGAGGGCGGGCGCGAGCCGCCGAAATACCCGATGCTGTTTCCGCGCTATGCCAATTCCCAGGTCGGTCACGGCCAGCCGATGATCCGGCCCAAGGTCTCGGAATGCTTCGATTTCGAGGGCGAGATGGCTTTCGTGGTCGGCACGGCGGGCCGACATGTGGCGAAGGAAGACGCCTACTGTCATGTGGCCGGCTATGCCTGCTACAATGATGGCAGCATCCGGGACTGGCAGCGTCACACGATCCAGTTCATGCCGGGCAAGAGCTTCATGGGCACGGGCAGCTTCGGTCCCTGGCTGGTCACGACCGACGAAATTCCCGACCCGGAAGTCATGTCGCTGGTGACGCGCCTGAACGGCGCGGAAATGCAGCGGGCCACCATCGACGACCTGGTCTTTGGCGTGCCGGAACTGATGGCCTATATCACGACGTTCACCGAACTGGTCCCCGGCGACGTGGTGGTGACCGGTACGACCGGCGGAGTCGGGGCGTATCGCACGCCGCCGGTGTGGATGAAAGACGGCGACACGGTGGAGGTCGAAATCTCCGGCATCGGCGTGTTGCGCAATCCGGTCGTCAACGAATAGCCGGCTGAAAGCGAAACGGCCCGCGTCCGTCTTACCGGACGCGGGCCGCTTTTTTGTGCGGGAAGTCAGCCCTATTCGTGGACCAGGACTTCGCTTTCGACGATATAGGAGGTGACGGATTCGATGAACAGCGTGCCGTCGGCGAACATGGCTTTCGCTTCCGGCGTCGCCAGCGCCTTCTTCATGGCATCCTCGTCATCGAACCACAATTCAACAATCCCGTCATAGGATTGTGCGGCCGGCGGCAGGTCGGGATGGCGGGTTTCGCCGACCACATGATGCTGAACATAGCGCCGGACCCCCGGCACGTTCTGCCCCAGCGGGCCGTGAATTTCCAGCCAGTGCTTGCGGAACTGTTCCGGCGTGAATTCCGGCTTTCGCTTGAGCAACCCCATGCGCTTGATCATCGGTTATTCCCCTGTCGCATCATTGTTAACGGAAGTCGAACCCGCGTCCCTTGAGCTGCTGGCGCAGCTTGTCGCGCTGAGGCGGATGGAACTTCTTGTCCATGTCATGGGTCCAGGAATCCGGCGTCGTCTTGACGCCATGCGAGGTGTAGTGCTCCGCGAGCGCTGAATCGTAGGCCTCCATTGACGCAACCGTCGCCTTCTCGTCGTATTTTTCGTAATGGATGGTCATGCCCGTATCCATGCGCGGCTTCTGGTCCGGCGCCTGGTCCGGCCAGCCGAGGCACATGCCGAACACGCAATAGACCCGCTGCGGCAGGCCGAGGATTTCGGCAATCTTTTCGGGATCGTTGCGGACGGCGCCGATCAT
>JAQCHR010000061.1 GCA_027619655.1 Pseudomonadota bacterium | reverse complement strand
CCCCGCCGAGCCCGTAACGTATCGGCGCGTCCCTGCGGGACAGGCAGAGACTGCCGCCGGCCCAGTCCCAGACCGCCAGCGCCATGCCGAAATTCCGGCCGTGATGGCGGGGATCGGCGGAATGATGAATCTGGTGCTGCGCCGGCGAAATCAGAATGTGCTCCAGAAAGCGACCGTAGGATATCGGCACATGCGAATGGCGCAGATTGGCCCCGGTCACATTGAACGCGAACAGAAACACATTCGCGCCAAGTACGGTCAGAAGATCGACCCGGTCACCGAAGAAAAACACAAACGTCGAAATGCCAACCGCCTGCACCACGGTGCTGCGCAGCGCGAACAGGACGCCTTCCACCGGGTGCGTCCGGTACACGGTCATCGGCGTCATCGTTTCCGCGGAATGATGCACCTTGTGGAACGCCCAGAGCACGGGCCAGCGGTGCAGTAGCCGGTGCAGGCCGTATTTCGAAAAATCGTCCAGCACGAAATGGCACGTCGTGAAGGCGGCCATCACGACCCAGGCGGGCAGTGCCGGCCACAGAGAAATCCGGGTGCCGAAGGCGTCGTGCAGCCCTTCGAACAGCAATCCGGCCAGTGTCAGCTGGCTCAGCAGCGCCGGCGCCACCGCCAGCATCACGGCCTGGTTAGCGATGAACAGGCGGTAATCGCCCTTCGCCGACGCGGACCACCAGATCCGGCGGTCGAACAGTCGCCGGAAGGCCAGCCGCATCCCGCCGCGCCGCGCATGGCGCGACGACAGCAGAATGGCCGCGACGGCGATTGCCAGCGCGGCCAGGAGATACCCGACAAAGATCCGCTTTTGCGGATTGGCAAAGGAATCGCCAAACGCCGTCAGGTAGTCGAGAAATGCGGTTTCCATCTTCTTCCCTGGCCGATCCGGCCGGCCCCCGCAGGGCGCCGGCCATCCCGGTCATCAGTCATTTTCAGCGCTTTTGCCCGTACCGAGCTTCTTGGCAAGGTCGGCCATGCCCGCCAGCACGTCGTGGTTCCGGGCGCGGACGCCGAATTCATCGACCATCAGCTTCTGGACCTTGAGCATATGCAGCATGTATTCGCCGAGCGAGGGCGCTTCGCCCTTGACGTAATTGCCCTTGCTGTCGATATCAACAACCTGGCTCTGGTTCACCAGGACCGGACCGAAGCCGATCAGCCGGTTCAGCGCAACGGCGGTTTCACCGAAATTTCGGCGACCGGTCTGCAGCGCCATCGAGAACCCCTTCAGTTCGCCCCAGTGGTTGACGTAATTCTTGAGGACCTTGCCCGTATCGCCATTGGATTCGACGATGACCTGGAGCTTTTCCAGGTCCTTGTAGGTTTCACCGGCATATTTGAAGGTCGCTTCCGCCGTCACCTTTTCCCAGTTGTTTTCGATCGCCGCCGCATAGCCGCGCAACTGGTCGCGCTGGCCGTCGGTCAGCTTCTCGCCTTTCGCCGCGACCAGCAGCTTGCGCCCGTCGAGGAACGCCCGGGTGATCGCATGCAGGTAGTCCGTGCTGTTCTCCTTGCCCGCGACCGACGCATCGAACCCGGCGGCGTAATAGGCCGGCCCGAACGCCATTTCCCGGTAAAGGTCGACCTTCCCGTCCTTGTCGTAATCGGCCTTGGCCAGCACCGCTTCCGGGGTCTTGTTGCCCAGCTTGTTGATATCCACGATATCCGCCGCGGACAGTTTCAGCGTATGCGCCGGAGCGCCGAAATAGCCGAAGGCCTCATCCCAGGAATGCTCCTTGCCGGTATAGGCCGCGCCATCACTATAGGGCTTGTCATTCGGCTTCGTGTCCGCCGCCAGCCCCTCGTCCAGATAGCCATCGACAACCTGGTTATAGAAAGCCGCGCCCATGAGGAATTTCGAAATCAGCTGTGCATAGCTGTAGCCATTGGCCAGGTCGAAGCCCTTGTCCGCGGCCGACGCCTTGTCGATCCAGAAAGAGACGACCTCCGGCCCGGTCATGCCGTTCGGCCAGCCGGGAATCGCACCCTTGTAGGTCTTGCTCGCCAGTTCCCGGTCCTTGCTGATCTCGTCGACCATGGTCTGCTGTATGACAAAGGGGCCGTTCGTGACCGGCGCGAGGATCGCGCGGCCCGCTTCCTTGCCCTCGAAATAAGCCAGCATTTTCGCCTTGAGCGCCGGGTCGGGACTGCCATCGCCGCTGCCGGCCAGCTTCTTCAGCGAATCATGCAGGACCTGCCGGGCGATCTGTCCCTTGTAGGAAACGGAGTCCTTCGCCGAACCTGCATACCCCTTTACCGTTACGGGGAATCCCGCATAAACATCCTCATCGGCTTGTGCCGGCGCCGAAAACGCGAGCAGCCAGGCAAAACCGCAAAGACCCGTCGTTACATAATTGAATTTATTAATCATTCTTCCCACTCGGTTGCATCCGGATTGACAATAATGCGAATAGTTATGCAAATCATTCGCATGGCTTGCCTTCGTTACCATCGATCAACCGCAGTTGCAACTTAGTTGCAGATAGATTCTTCGTGATTTAAAGCAATAACCGCCGAAATTCTGCAACAATAGAGAGAAGCGGCGGAAGGATGATCGGGGATGGGCGCGCGGCGCCCCGAAACTGGCGGCATTCAGGGCGGCGAATACAGGTGGCGTCTCCATCCGGCAGCAGAAATGCCGCATGACGGAAGCTGTTAACAAATTGAAAATATTTCATTATCTATAAATAAAAACGGGAATGACTGATTGTTCCCGGAATCGAGGCTCCGGAGCCATTGCAGATCGCCAAACAACCTGTGACAACAGGTCGGGCACCACGCTCCGGCCCTGTCGCCGCGTTGCCGGCTGCAATCGGCCGGCGCCGCTCGATTAACGGGTTCCGGCTGCAGACCATCCTGTTCGTAGCGATTGTCGCCATTTCCGCGGTCCCCGTCCTGCTGCTTGGAAGCTGGGTCGAACATTCGGCGATGCAAAAGGAAATCGAATCCGTCACCGAAAAGCACCTGCTGATCGCCCGCAACCTCAGCCGGACCCTGGGCCGATACGTCAGTGACTTGAAGGAAGGCTTCAGGGCTGCGGTCGAAATCGGCGTGACCCGTGACGTAAGCCCCGCCATGTCGCACCTTCTCACGTCACTCAGCTTCAGCCATGTCTGCATCATCGACCGCGACAACACGATGATCCGGTCGCTTATTCCGGACACGGAAACGGTCACGCGCCTGCCGCCGGGGCGCGAAGTCCTGGCGCCGCTCCGCGACCTCGCCACTTCCGCTGGCGGCGATGTCGTTATTTCCGACCTCATCCGCGACAACGGTGAATCCCGATTCTTCGTCGTCCAGGCGCTGGATGATGGCCGCATCGCCATTGGCACGCTCGGCGTCGATTATCTGCGCAGCGTGCAGCGCGCCGTTGCGTTCGGCGAGCGCGGCCATTCCATGATCGTCGATTCGAGGGGCCGTGTCGTGGCCCACCCGAACGCTGAATGGGAGGCAATCGCCAAGGACGCATCCGGGCTCTCGGTTGTCGCCAGCATGATGCGCGGCGAAACCGGCGTCGCGCAGTTCTATTCGCCGCCGATGCAGGCGGACATGATCGCCGGGTTCACCGCCGTGCCCGAATCCGGCTGGGGCGTGATGGTGCCGCAACCCATGGCCGAACTGGCGGAACGGGCGGGCGATACACAGGACTTCGCAGCAATCCTGTCGCTGGTCGGCATCCTGATTGCCGCGGCGATCAGCTGGTGGCTGGCAAAATTCCTGGCCCGGCCCATTGTCGCCATTGAAAAGGCCGCCAGCGCCGTCGCGTCCGGCGGCCTGCACACGCAGGTGGAGAAACTGCCGGCGCACAGCCCGCGCGAACTGCGCCGCCTGGCGGAAAGTTTCGACTCCATGGTCACCAACCTGCGGCACCGCGAGGAGATCCTCCGCGTCGCGATCAACCAGGCCGAAACCGCGAACCGGGCAAAAACCGAATTCCTCGCCAATATGAGCCACGAACTCCGGACGCCGCTGAACGGGATCCTGGGCTTCTCCGACGTGCTGCGCAGCGAGATGTTCGGGCCGCTCGGCACGCCACGCTATCTCGACTACGCCGGCGAAATCCACAATGCCGGAAGCCATCTGCTCGATGTGATCAATGACATTCTGGATATGGCGAAAATCGAGGCGAACGAACTGGCCCTGAAGGAATTCGATATCAACCTGGGTCTCATCATCGAGTCCTGCTTCCGCATGACCGAAGGTCGCGCGACGCAGGGCAAGGTCCGCCTGCGGTCCGATATCCCCGACAACCTGCCGATGCTGCGCGCCGACCAGCGACTGACGATGCAGATCGTGCTGAACCTGCTGTCGAACGCGATAAAGTTCACGCCGGAAGGCGGCGCCGTTTCAGTCCGCGTGGTATTGGAACCCGATGGCTATTGCACGCTCTATGTCGATGACAGTGGCATCGGTATCGAAGCGGACCACCTGGCCCTGATCATGAAACCCTTCTACCAGATCGAAACGAGCATGCAGCGCAAGTTCGAGGGTACCGGCCTCGGCCTGCCGCTCGTCAAGGCCATGGCCGAAATACAGGGCGCCTCGGTGCATATCGACAGCGTCGTCGGACAGGGAACCTCCGTCAAAGTCCGATTCCCGCCGGAATCCGTCCTGCAAAAAGAGTATAACGACGCGGCGGCGGATTAAAGCAGCGCCGGACGATCGCGTTGTAGTGCCGGAAACGGCACCGGCTCCACCGGTTCGGCGCCCGGCGGCTGCAGCTTCAGGCCCCACCACCCCACATCGCGCCACGCCCCGGCCTTGTGGCCGACGCCTTCGAATACGCCGACGGGCGTAAATCCGCAGCTTTCATGCAGCCCGACACTGCCTTCATTGGGTAGGGTGATGCCCGCATAGGCGGTCTGCAACCCCTGCGCCGCGAGGATCGGAAACAGCCGGCTGTACAACAGTCGCCCCAGCCCCTGCCGCCGCGCGGCTTCATCGACATAGACCGTGACATCGCAGGACCAGCGATACGCCGCCCGCGCGCGGTGCTGGCTGCCATAGGCATAGCCCAGAACCCGGCCCGCCTCTTCGGCGACCAGCCAGGGATGGGTCGCCAGCGTCGCCGCGATGCGCGCCGCCATTTCGGCTGCGTCCGGCGGTTCGGTCTCGAAGGAAATCACCGTGTCGCGCACGATCGGCGCGTAAATTGCCGCGATAGCTTCGGCGTCATCGGTCCTGGCAACGCGTATCGGCATGGAGAGTCCCGGAGAGTTTGTTGCGGTTTGACGATTTAGCAACGGTACCGGCGGGCGGTCAATTGGCAGGTCACCCCGTAAATGGCCGTACCGTCAGGGACTGAAACCAGCTGATCAGCAAGAAAAACGCTTAATTTCCATAAAGATAACCGATATATCCCGCAGCGGCAGTATAGCAGCTTACCATTGCCCTGTAAGGAATCCGCCAGTAGCCGCGTCGGGGCACGGCGCCAATAGCAGAGGGCACGAATACCGTGAATGCCAGAAGAAAAACCGTATAACTCGCCTTCTGTGCCATCCATTGCAAAGGATAGGTTTGGTAATCGGCAAAGTCCGCCCACGCATAACGTCCCCCGAAAAACACGGAACCTGCCCACAACAAGACGATGCCAGATATCAAGAATGTGACGTGCATGAGGCGCAAGGGTTTGCCCCCTACACGTCCCGGCCCCGCCACCTTTCGCCAAAAGGTTATCGCAGCAGGAACAACCAGCGCCGTAAGCAAAACCGTATAGATTGCGGCGGACGGCAGGTCTGGCCGGAACGGATTACTGTAAATATCTTCCGTCGCCAACAGCCAATAAGCGAGCGGTCCCGCCGTAAACAGAAGCGCCAGCATTAACAGCGCCCTTGGGGACACCATCCGGTTGATCACCAGAAATGACAGGAACAGCGGAAAGGGTAACATATACATGTAGTCCGCAGCCTTGAAACTACCCGACAGCAACCACTCCGTCCGACGGACCAAGTCAAATAGAAAGGCGTAGATTATCGTTTCGATCTCTGTCGATACGCGCCTTCCCCCACCCGGCTCGTCTTTATCGGAATCATCTGAATTTCCGGTCTTTCTCGATAAGACACCACCCCTCCGTCGTCAACCGGATGACCTTCCTCACACGACCATTCCGTCGCCGCCTTCAGCATCGTACCCTACGCGCCATGGACCCCATCCTGCTCGCCTTCTCCTTCGGCGCCGCCTTCTGCTTCGCGCTCGCCCTGGTGCTGACCCAGTACGGGTTGCGCACGCTGGCGCCGATGGATGGCGCGCGGATCAGCGTGCCGGTGACCGCCGCGATCTTCCTCGTGCTGGCGCCGGCGACCATCAGCTTCGAACACTGGCATGCCGCCAGCCTGGCCCTGTTTGCCGGTGCCGGGCTGTTCTTTCCCGTCGCGGTCACGTTGCTGACCTTCGCCACCAACCGGTTGATCGGGCCGAACCTGACCGGGACGCTGGGCAACCTGACACCGCTTTTCGCCGTGGGCATCGCCGCCCTGCTGCTGGGCGAAGTGCCGGAATCCGGACAGCTTGCGGGCATCGCGGTCATCTGTTGCGGCATCCTGCTGCTGTTCGCGCGGCGCCAGCGCCTGCCCGCCGCCATCCCCGCCTGGGCCCTGATGCTGCCGCTGGCGGCGGCACTGATCCGCGGGCTGGTGCAGCCGGTCGTCAAGCTGGGTCTGGCGGACTGGCCCGACCCCTTCGCCGCCGTCACGGTGGGCTATCTGGTGTCCGCCATCGTCATCACGGCACTGGGCCTGGCCCGCAAACGGACCGGCGACGCGCGCATCCCGGCCGCGCAGGGGCGGCTGTGGTTCGTCGCCGTCGGCATCACCAACGGGCTGGCGGTACTGGGCCTCTACGCCGCGCTGGCAAGGGGCCCGGTCGCCCTCGTCGCGCCGCTGGTCGCCTGCTACCCGCTGTTTACCCTGCTGCTGAACCGGTTCCTGCTGGGCGACCGGGCGCTGTCGCCCCGCCTTGCCGCAGGCGTGGCGGTCACTGTCGCGGGGGTGGCGCTGCTGCTGGCAGCATAGCCCAATTGCCCCCCGCTTGCGGGATGTGCCGCACCTGTCGCAATATGCAACGTTGCCGTCATCGCCGGTTACGATACCAGGGGGAGTCACATGAAAACCAAATACAACCGCGCCGCCGAGGACCTCGCCAATGTCGTCGGGCTGGAGCATGTCAACCTGACAGTGCCCGACCAGCGGCTGGCGACCCTGTTCTACATCACCGGCATGGGCTTCACCCGCGACCCCTATCTCGTCACCGGGGTGGTGAACATGTGGGTCAATATCGGCCGCAACCAGTACCACCTGCCGATCGGCAAGCCGCAGGTGCTGCGCGGGCGGGTCGGGCTGGTCGTGCCGGACCTGAAGGACCTCGCCGCCAGCCTGAAGCTGGTGCGGCCGGAGCTCAAGGGTACGAAATTCGCCTTCAAACCGGCCAAGGGCCATATCGACGTCACCTGTCCCTGGGGCAACAGCATCCGCTGCCACAAGCCGGAAAAGAAATTCGGCCCGATCCGGCTGGGCATGCCCTATGTCCAGTTCGATGTCCCGGCCGGCACGGCCAAGGGCATCGCGCAGTTCTACCAGGAAATCCTCGGCGCCACGACCAGGGTCGGAAAGTTCGAGAAGGCGCCGGCGGCGCATGTCGAGGTCGGCTACCACCAGTCCCTGATTTTCCGCGAGGCCAAAGGCAAGCTGCCGAAATATGACGGGCATCACCTGCAGCTCTACGTCAACAATTTCTCGGCGCCGCACGCGAAGCGGGCCAAGCGCGGGCTGATCACCCAGGAAAGCAACCAGCACCAGTACCGCTTCAACGATATCGTCGATCCGAAAAGCGGCAAGCTGCTGTACCAGATCGAGCACGAAATCCGCTCGATGACCCATCCGCTCTACGGCCGGCCGATGATCAACCGCAACCCGGCCCAGACCAACAACGCCTTCGCGCCCGGTTATGACGACCGCGCCTGGGCAACGCCCTATTCGGCCTGAACCGGAGGAACCGCCGTGGCAACGAAACAGCGCGCGCATCTCATCACCGGGGGATTCCCACCCGGCTCCCCCGGCGGGCACGACATGGATTACGCCCGCCTGCAGCTATTGCAATATCTGAAGGACGGCGAAAACCTGGCGGTCACGACGGCGAATGATTTCCAGGATATCGAACGCTGGCTGCCCGGCACCGACCTGCTGGTCACCTATGTCGCCGGCCCCTACCCCGTCGGCAGCGGCATCGACGCGCTGCAGGACTGGCTGGAAAAGGGCGGCAGATGGCTCGCCCTGCACGGCACCTCGGGCGGCAAGGCGGTCAAGATCGAACGGGGCGGCCGCACCGTCAAGCAGATGGTCAAGGACAAGCATCACGAAACGCTGGGCTGCTTCTTCCTGAACCATCCGCCGATCTGCGCCTTCGATGTCGCCGTCGCCGGCGACCATCCCGTGACGCGGGGCCTGCCCGCACGCTTCACCGTGCAGGACGAACTCTACCTGATCGAACTGACCGACCCGGCGGCCAGCCGGATCCTGCTGACGACCGAACTGGTGAAGGACCCCTCCCCGCCCGGCTTCGGCTTCGTCTTCGACAAGGACACCGCCCTGCAGCCCGACGACAAGACCCGCGTGCTGGCCTATGCCCGCGATGTCGGGCGTGGCGAGGTGGTCTATGTCGGGCTGGGCCATTGCCATATGGACCGCGAGGGCAGCACCTCGAAGGTGGATATCAGCATCAGCCCGGACGGCGCCATGCCGCCGGTCTTCCATGCCGTCTGGGAAACCGGCGATTTCCGGAAGCTGCTGCAGAACGCGGTCGCCTGGGGCGCCGGGGCGCGCTGACGGCGGGGGACCAGGGCCACGGCATTCTTTCCCGGACACAGAGGGCAAATCAGTGAAGAACGAATTCGAGGAAAACGGCTACTTTGTCCTGCGGGGCGTCCTGACGGAGGCGGAGGTGGACCGCCTCGCCCGGCCGATCCGCGCCGCGTTTACCCGTGGCGATTACGTCACCGTCCGGAAGGGACCGGCCTATCCGCTGCCGGGCATCCATGCGATGGGCCCGCGCGTACTGGAAGACCACCCGGAGATCGCGGAACTGAGCCTCGCGCATCCTAAAATCATGGCGGCGATCCAGGAGATCTTCGGCGAACCCGCGGTTCTGGCGCAATACTGGTCGATCATGCGGCCACCGGGGGCGGGGCTGGGCGACAAGCCCTTCGTCAAGGGCAGCGGCGCCCATTACGACTACAAGCCGTGGCGGACGGTCGGATCGTTCGTCAAGTGGATGTTTGCGGTCATCCCGTTCGCCGATTACACGGAAACGGCCGGCCCGCTCACCGTTGCGCCCGGTTCGCACCGCAAAACGACCGTGCTGCCGTCAGACGGACGGGTGCATCAGGTGGACGCCGCCCGGGTCCCGGCCCCGGCCGACATCACGCTGGTGGACCCGGGACTGAAAAAGGGCGATGTCGTCCTGATGGACGGCTTCCTCTGGCATGAACCGCGCCCCAACTACGGCAATGCCGATCGCGCCGGGCTCTACATGAAGTTCCACGCGAAATCCTCGCCGCCCGCCTGCGGGCCGACCATCTACCCGTCCGCCGTTCATGAAATCCTGCCGGACGATGCCCGGCATCTCGTGCCCTATCACCGGGGTGACGGCCGCTACGCCGCGATACGCGACGAACCCGTGGGGGGCGTCGACGAGGGGCGGCTGCTGATCGAGGACAGCGAGGAAAAGGTGCTGGTCCTGGGCAACGACACCGATGGCTGGCGGCTGCCGAAATATGCGGCGGCGGAGGACGCGACGGCCGGCATTCTCGATGTCTGCAATGTCATGGGTTCCGTCACCGGCCAGGCGCGCGAACAGCTGGGACTGCAATTGCCATGGCTCAGCTGGCTCGCCGATCTCGCCGATCCGGCCCCGGATGGCGACGCGGACCAATGGCGATGCCGGGTCTACGGCCATCGACTGCCGGTCGCGGCCCCGGCGCTGGATACGGCAAGGGACACGACCGGCCAGTATCGCTGGATGTCGGCCGACGACCTTGCCGGCGCCAATGCAGCCGGCATGCTGGAACGCGGTGCGGAAGTGCTCGAATGGCTGCGCATGTGGCAGCGTGAGGAGGACGCGGACGGACTCCCCGTCACAAGAAGCTACGGCGTACCCACCACCGATGTCGCGCATTATTCGTACAACCGGAACGGCAACCCGGCAGGCACCTATCGGGTCGGCGTGTTCGACGATCACGGCCGGCCTGTGCCAGCGTGAGGACAGATGTCGCTAATGTTTGGCAAATCGGACATGGTTGTGGGTGATCGGGAAGTCCGCTTATGACCCGAAGCGGTCATCAGCCATCTGCACAAACGAAAGCGGCGGCTCCGAAGAACCGCCGCTGTGTCGCGTAAGTCAGTTGCGAGTTTAGGCTGCCTTGCGTCGCCGTGCCGCGAGGGCGAGGCCCGCTAGACCGAGGCCGAACAGGCCGAGCGCGGCAGGTTCGGGAACCGCGACCAGCTGTTCGCCCTGATAGACGTCAGTGACAGTAAATGCAAAGCGGCTGGCGCCGAGGCTGAAGGTCTGCGGGTCTAAGAAGAAAATCGACATGGCACCCTGCAACTCCAGCGTTGTCGGATCGAGGATCGCTGGCACGCTGAACAGGTCCTGGGCGAGCTGAAAGACGTTGAAAGTGATGGCCGACGTTATCTCCGTGATCGCGGTGTCTAGCGACGACGACGACAGCACATCGCTGGACAGCACGTATTGGTCGAAGTCGAGCACGACGTCGTTTGACGCGATGACGCGGCAGTCGAAGGTCGGATTGACGCAGGGAATGGCGCCGGACAGTAAGGCGAAGCCGCCGATACTGCCGCGTCCGTTCGAGACGGCGCCGCTGAAGAAGCCGATGTCCGCGGCGGGATCGCTGTCGGCCGTGCCGAAGTCAAGGTCGATGGTCAGCACGACCTGGCTACCGTCCGGCAATGCGGCCTGAATAGCCGCGAGGATGGCTGGATCCCCGGTCGAGTCGACGGCATTAAAAGCCAGCGTGCCTTCGATCGTGTAGGTGACTATCGGTACCGCGGCGGCTGGTGATACGAGCGCGGCGGTAACGGATGCCAAAGCGAAAAGGCTGAGACTGAAGATGCGATGCACACTAGCGCCACGCCTTCGATCAGCGGAGTTCCGCCACCGCTGCTGCCTGCCATTCGGCACTCGCCGGGGTAGTGTTCCGATGGCCAGCGCAGCCGCGCGTTTTGCAGCCATTGGCATCATAGCCAAGACTGCAACGGAGGCAATCGCGATACCCGCTATCGTGACATTCATTGGGATCAACCCTTTCTATTTTACTATTAAAAGTTGTATTAACGTGTTCGAAAATATCGCCGCAAGGTTCATGCCAGTCTTAAAATATTTTTATTATCAATTATTTAGAATTCTATACCCATTTCAGGGCAATCAAATTTGTAAAGAATACCGACACACAAATACTGCCTAAACGCCTACTCTGGAACAAAATGAAAAAATAACGCCATAACAATGCTTATCCCTTCACCCCCGACGAGGCTCCCAATGAAT
>JAQCHR010000060.1 GCA_027619655.1 Pseudomonadota bacterium | reverse complement strand
CAGGTTCATCCTGCGGGGATGACGGCGGAAGACGTTGTGACGTTTCTGCTGTTTGACAACCGGTTCTCCCGGTCGGTTGCGTTTTCGCTGGGCATGGTCGAATCGCTTGTCGGCGAACTGTCGAAAACCCATCGCCTGAAACGGAATGCCGCAATTCGTGCGGCCCTTGACGATGCCCGGTCGGTCGTTGATACCGGTACCGTGGCGGGGATGGATGCCGTTGCCCTGCATGATTACCTGGATACCATGCAGTTGAAGGTGGGCATTCTCACCAGCGCGATTGACGACGCCTATTTCGGATAAAATCTTTAACATTTTTCGCTTAAAGATCCCGCGTTCCCAACCCGACCCCAAGGATTACTCCAAATGCAGAGGCTGACCGTCGATCATACGACGACATATCGTTACGCGCGTCAGGTCGCGTTTGGCGATCATCGGCTTATGTTTCGCCCGCGGGATAGCCATGACCTGCGGCTGATCGACGCCAACCTGACCATTTCACCGCCGGGCGATGTCAGCTGGTACCATGATGTTTTCAGCAATTCCGTGACCGTGGTTCGGCCCGGGTCGCGCAGCGACATGCTGTCGTTCAGAAGCGTGATCGTGATCGAGCGTTATCCGCATTCCGACGATATCGATTTCACGATCGAACCCTATGCGAAGACCCTGCCTTTCAGTTACCCGACATCGGAAATTCCCGACCTGGGCCGCACGATCGAACGGCAGTATCCGGACCCGGAGCGCAAGATCATCGAATGGACCCGCAGATTCTTCAACCCGAACGGTCCGACCGAGACCCAGGATTTTCTGATCAACGTCACCGAAGGGATCAGGGACACTTTCCGCTACGAATCCCGTGATGACCCCGGCACGCGGACCCCGGTGGGGACGCTTGAACTTGGCAGTGGAAGCTGCCGCGATTTCGCCCTGTTCATGATAGAGGCGGTGCGATCCGTCGGCCTCGCCGCGCGTTTCGTCAGCGGCTACCTGTACGATCCGTCGCTGGATGGCGCGGGGGATACGATGGTTGGCGCGGGTGCCTGGATGCAGGTCTATCTGCCGGGTGCGGGCTGGCAGGAATTCGATCCGACCAACGGTATCGTCGGTGGAGCCAACCTGATTCCCGTCGCCGTCGTCCGCGAACCGGGGCAGGCGGTGCCCGTGCAGGGCACGTTCGATGGAACGCAGGAAGATTTCCTGAATATGGAAGTGGACGTGCGCGTCACCGCAGGGCAATAAGGATACCATATCTGCCGCGCGGCGGTCGCCGTGCGGAACGCCCCCCTCCCTGTTCCAGGCTGCGGAAGAGATAGAAAAGCATGAGCCAACGCCGCGACTGGCGCAATGTCGCCGTTCTGGCAATCTGCCAGATGCTGTATAATTCAGGCCGGTCGCTGCTGGTCGCCACCAGCCCCCTGATTGCCTATGAAATCGCCGACAACAAGGCGCTTTCCACGGTCCCGATCACCCTCGCCATTGTCGGTACGGCGGCGGCGACCATTCCAGCGGCGATGCTGATGCGGCGGATCGGCCGTGGTTACGGATTTGCAACAGGATCGCTAATCGGCGTACTGGGCGGGCTGGCCTGCCTGTACGGGCTGTATACCCAGGAATTCCTGACCTTCTGCGCCGGGGCGCTGCTGTTCGGCTTTTTCTCCGGATTTGCCCATCTGTATCGCTTCGCCGCCGCGGACGTCGCCGCGCCCGCATTCAAAAGCAAGGCAATCTCGCTCGTCCTGACCGGCGGACTGGTTGCCGCCTTCGTCGGGCCCGAAATGGCCAAACTCGGCCAGTTCATGTTCGAGGGCATCGAGTTTTTCGCCTCCTACATGTTCATGACCGGCGTGACGGTGCTGAGCGGAATTGTCGTCATGGCGGTGGATATTCCGAAACTGTCGCCGGAGGAAGCGAAGGCGCCGGGTCGGCCGATCCGGGAAATCATGCGGCAACCCGTCTTTATCGTCGCAACACTCTGCGCCGTGGTGGCGCAGGCGGTGATGAACCTGCTGATGACCTCGACGCCGCTGGCCATGCTGCACGCGCAGCATATCTTTGCCGATACCGCGCTGGTCATTGAGTGGCATATTTTCTTCATGTATGCGCCGGGATTCTTTACCGGATCGCTGATCAACCGGTTTGGCGCGGTGACCATGATCTGTATCGGCATTGCGATCCAGACCGTCAGCGTCGCTGTCGCACTGTCCGGTACCGAGGTATTCGATTTCTGGCTCGCCATGGCGCTGCTGGGGCTTGGCTGGAACTACGCCTTCACCGCGGGCACCAACCTGTTGACGGAAGTCTATACTCCGTCGGAGCGCGCCAAGACCCAGGCCGCGAATAACTTCATCATCTTCACAGTCGTCGCCGGCGGCTCGCTGTCATCGGGCTCGCTGATGCATTATTTCGGCTGGGACTGGGTCAATATCGGCGCGATGCCGCTGTTGTTTATTTCCTTCCTTGCGGCCCTGTGGCTGGCTTACCGTCGGCGGGGCGGCGGGACGCCAGTTACCGCCTGATTTCTATTTCGGTATGCGTGTCAGGGGAATCAGGCTTTCGGCGCGATCCAGCGTTTCCAGCGTCCGGCAGGCCTGGGTCAGCGCGTCGTACTGCGAGGCCGGGACAGGCAGGCTGGGGGCGATTCCGCCCATGCGGGACACCAGCCCTTCGAAGTCAAAGATGAATTCGCGTCCCGTCCCGTCTTTGGTTACGCTGCGGCCATCCTTCAGATGGATTGTTACCGACGGCGCGAAGAGCGGATGCCGGTGCGACGGTGTAATCGTCACCCGCTGCATCAGTTCCAGCACTGCCGCGGGGTCGGCCTCGCCGGTCTTGCGCTGCACGAACTTGTCCAGCGGGAATCCGCCTGTTACCACCGCATAGGCGGCGTAGTAATGCGGGTTGTCGATGGCCGGCAGCCCGCTGCGCGACGGGAAAGCCGGGCTGGGATACTCGGTTTCCAGCCAGTTCACCACGGTGTGAATGCGTTCCACGTCGTCGTATTTGATGCCGTGCTCGGCGCACAGCGCCGCGGTCACGTCAACATGGGCGATATTGTACCCGGCGGTCGAATAGATCCGGTACAGGGTTTCCAGGAACATCCAGTCCTGCCCCAGATTGGCGGTAATGTTGTCCATGTCGGCGCGGTTGTCGGCGGTAAAGCTGTAACGCAGGTCGCCCCGGTTATTGCCTACGTAGGAATGGTAGAAGCCGGCCTTGCCTTCCAGCGCCGTCTCCCCGCCGGCGGCGCCGTGCCGTGCCATCGCGACGGCCAGCATCGCATTGCGGACAGCACCCCCTTCTCGCAGCGCCTTGCCGCCGCTGCGCGCGCCTTCCAGGTTGCCGCTGGCCAGGTTGACGCATTGCGCGATGGCGGCATGGGTCTGGTCTCCATTCAACCCGGTGATCTTCGCAAGCGCGACCGCCGCACCGAAAATGCCGAAGACCGGCCCGGAATGGAACCCGCGCGACATGAGGGTCGGGATGAAGTCGGCGGCCATGCGCTCCATCACCTCGTATCCCGCCACCACGCCGGTAATGAAATCCTTGCCGCTGGCGTTGGCAATTTCCGCCCCGACCAGTGCTGCGGGAATGATCGCGCAGCCCGGATGGGTCAGCATGCGGAAGGTATCCCACTTGCCGCCGGCAAAGATGGTTTCCGCATTGACCAGGGCGGCTCCGGCTTTGGTCAATTTCACGCCGCTGCCAAGGGTTGTGCAGGCGCCGCCGCCACCGGCCTCTTCTTCACGCATCATGGCCAGGGCATCCCGCGAATCCGGAAACTGTTCGCCGACCAGGGCCGAGGTCAGTGCCTGCAGGGTGACGCCCCGGGCGCGATCGACAACGTCGGCCGGCAGGTCGTCATAGGTTAGTCCGGCGACCCACGCGGCCAGTGTTCTGCTCATCGATGCCATGGAAATTCCCCCGGTATGCCTGTTTGGTGCAAGCGTAGACAGCCGCCACGCATCTCGCAATATCGTGACTGCCAGGCGGCCACGTTTAGGTTGAGATAGGATTTGTCACGGACCAGTATTATTCCCTGGAAGACGCGTAATCCTGATGACCGGCGAGAAGGATACGGAAACCATGACAGCATTCAGCGTGAACGGTAAACGGGTTTCGGTGGATGCCGAGCCCGAAACCCCGCTGCTCTGGGCGGTACGGGAACATCTGAAACTGACGGGTACCAAGTACGGTTGCGGCGCCGGGTTGTGCGGCGCCTGCACGGTGCATGTGGACGGCATGGCGGTGCGGTCCTGCCAGACGGCGCTGTCCGATGTCGAAGGGGCTTCGGTAACCACCATCGAGGGGCTTTCGCCCGGGTCGGACCACGCGCTGCAAAAGGCCTGGGTCGCCGAACAGGTGCCGCAATGCGGCTATTGCCAGTCCGGCCAGATCATGAAGGCGGCCGAATTGCTGGCCGCCAACGGCAACCCGACACGGGACGAAATCGTCACGCATATGAACGGCAATATCTGCCGTTGCGGCACCTATACGCGGATTATCGCCGCCATCCAGCGCGCGGCGCGGGAGGGTTAGGCCATGGATACGATCGAACGCAAGAAAACCGGTGTTTCGCGACGCGGCTTCCTGGGCGGGACGGCGGGTTTGTCATTCGCTGTCGTAATGGGCGCAAGCGGCTTCGTGCTGTTGCCGGAGGCACAAGGCAGTACGGCCGGACAAACGATTGGCGCCTGGGTGCGTATCGCTGACGATGGCCGCATTACCATTGTTACCCCGGCGGCGGAAATGGGGCAGGGGTCGATGACGGGCGTCCCGGTCGCACTGGCCGAGGAAATGGACGCGGACTGGTCGATGGTGACGCTGGAAATGGCGCCGGCCGATCCCCAGACCTATGGCTACGGGAGTGGCCGCAAGAGCATGGGGATCTACGGCAGCCGCGCCGTCATGATTTATTTCGACCAGATGCGGCTGGCCGGTGCGCAGGTGTGCAAGGTGCTGCTGAACGCAGCAGCGAAACACTGGGCCGTCGACGCCGCTACCCTGGCGACCGAACCGAACGTGGTCGTGCATGCGGCATCGGGGCGGCGGCTCGGTTATGGCGAGATCGCGTCCTTTGCCGGGATGCCGGATGGCATGCCGGCGGTTGCGATGGCCGATCTCAAGCCGACGAGCGCCTTCCGCCTCATCGGGCACCCGGTACCGCGCGCGGATATCCCGGCCAAGGTCAATGGTACCGCGCAGTATTCCATCGATGTCCAGGTGCCGGGCATGGTTTATGCCAGTACCGTCCATGCGCCCGTCCAACTGGCGACTCCGCTGCGTTGGAACGATGCGGAAATCCGCGCCATGAAAGGCGTATCCGATATTGTGAAACTGGATCGTGGTGTCGCCGTGGTGGCGGATACGTTCGAGCATGCGATCGCCGCGCGTGATGGGCTGCAGGTCGAGTGGCGCCCTGACTCGGCGGCGCAGGGCTATAATTCCGAACAAGCGCTGTTCGAGACCTATCCGGCGATGGCGCAGGAATCCGGGCAGGGTTCGCCGGTCAACCGAACGGGCGATGCGAAAGCCGCCTTCGCCGCGGCGGCAAAGGTATTCCGCGCGGAATACCGCAGCGATTACGGCTACCACGCGCAGATGGAGCCGCTGAACGCCGTCGCCCGCTATGACGCAGCGGCAAAGACGGTGGAAATCTGGGAAGGCACCCAGGCGCCGGGTTCGTCGCGGGCGGCCATCGCATCGGCGCTGGGGCTCGGCTTCGACGAGGTTATCCACCACCAGCAGTATATGGGCGGCGCCTTCGGCCGCCGCTCGGTTCCCGACTACACAATCGAGGCGGCACTGGTGTCCCGTGCCGTCGGCAAGCCGGGAAAGATGATCTGGACGCGCGAGGAGGATATCGCCTATGGCATGTTCCGCCCGCAGACCCTGCAATGCGTCGAAGCGGCGCTCGATGCCGATGGCAGGGTCTCGGCGTGGCGGCAGTGCGTCATCGGTGATGGCGGCGGACTGATCACCTCCGGCATGAAGATCGAGCGCTATTACGGTGTGCCCAGCCTTGACCTGGAACAACGCGGCGCGTCGCATGGCATTCGCCTGAAGCACTGGCGGGCCGTGGCCCATCCGTTCAATATGTTCGCGATCGAAAGCATGGTCGACGAGATGGCGGCGGAGGAGGGGCAGGACCCGCTGGCGTTCCGCCGCGAGCGCTTGGCGCTGACGCCGAAGGCCAGGGACGTCTTCGACCGGGTCGAGGCGATGTCGCGCTGGGGCGAGAAGCGCCCGGAAGGACGCGCGCTTGGCCTGTCCGTGTCGGAACGGTCCGGCTCGCTTGGCGCGGGCGTGGTGGAAATATCGCTCGACCGGCAATCCGGGAAAATCCGGGTGCACAAGGTCTGGGTTGCGGTCGATGGCGGCATCGTGGTGCAGCCGGATATGGCGCGGGCCAATGTCGAAAGCGGCGTGATCTATGGCCTGTCGAGTGTCCTGAAGGAACGCGCGACCATCCGGGACGGTGCCGTGGAACAGTCAAATTTCCATGATTATGAGGTGCTCCGCATGGCCGAGGCGCCGGAGGAAATCCATGTGGAATTCCTTGAACGGGACACCAGACCAACGGGCCTTGGCGAAATCGGCAACCCATTTATTGGCGGCGCCGTGGCCAACGCCTTTCATGCGCTGACCGGCAAGCGGCTGTACCACATGCCGTTCACGCCCGAACGGGTGCTGGCGGCGCTGAAGGCATGATTTCCGTTCCAGGGTGGGACAGATCGGCGATGACGCGCTAAGCTTCCCCGAATTGACCAGCAGGGGAAGACGTGATGCAGGCGGATTATGTGGTTGTGGGGGCCGGCTCGGCCGGTTGCGTTCTGGCGAACCGGTTGAGCGCGGACGGGGCAAAGGTCGTGCTGCTGGAAGCGGGGCCGCCGGACCGCCACCCGATGATCCATATCCCGGCAGGTATCCGCACCCTGCTGCAGCATCCGGTGCTGAACTGGAATTACGAGACCGAGGCGGATAAATCGACCGGTGGGCGGAATATTCACTGGCCGCGCGGCAAGACATTGGGGGGATCAAGTTCCATCAATGGCATGCTGTATGTACGCGGCAATCCGGCGGACTACGACGGCTGGTCGCAGATGGGCTGTCGTGGCTGGTCCTATGACGACGTACTCCCCTATTTCAAGAAATCCGAGGATTACCGCAGCGGCGGCGATCCGGAAATCCGTGGCAAGGGCGGGGTTCTGAAGGTCGAGGATTACCGCACGATCCTGCCGCTGACCCATTACTTCGTCGAAGCGGCGAAACAGGCGGGCTATCCCTTCACGCCCGACTATAACGGCAAGCAGCAGGAAGGCGTTGGCTATTCTCAGATGACCCGGGACGTGCGTTTCCGCGCCTCCACCGCGCAGACATTCCTGAAGGAAGCGCGGTCCCGGCCGAACCTGCAGGTCGTGACCGAGGCAATGGCGACCGGCCTGTTGTTCGACGGAAAGAAATGCGTCGGCGTATCGTTTCGCCGCGGCAATGGGCCAGAAGAGGAAGTACGGGTGAATCGCGAGGTCGTCGTGTCCGGCGGCGCGATCAATTCGCCGCATCTGCTACAGATTTCCGGCATCGGCCCGGCCGACCACCTGCAATCCATCGGTGTCGCGGTCCGGCATGATCTGCCGGGCGTCGGCAAGAACCTTTCGGACCATTTTGTGACGCGGATTTCGCACCGGGTGCGGCACGACCTGATGTCGATCAACCAGCTCTCGCGGGGACTGCGCGTGATGGGCGAGGCGGTGAAATACGCGCTGTTCGCCAACGGAGCGCTGACCTTCGGCGTGACCAGCGCGATGGTGTTCTGCCGCAGCCGCGAAGGGCTCAGCAGTCCCGACCTGCAATTGCTGTTCACCCCGGCGAGTTACAGCGTGACCGAAATAAAGACCTTCGACAAGGAACCCGGCATAACCGTCGCCGTCTGCCCGGTGCGCCCGGACAGCCGCGGGACGATCCTGGCGAAAAGCGGCGACCCTATGGAGCGTCCGGCTATTCGCCCCAATTACCTGTCGGCGGACAGCGATGTCCTGGTCACCCAGTCCGGCATACGGCAGACCCGGAAAATCCTGTCCTCGCCGGCCATCGCCGAGATCAGCAAAGGCGAACTCGCGCCGGGCCCGGAGGTGGATTCCTTCGATACGGTAAAGGATTACACCCACAGAAACGGCAATACGATTTACCACCCCGTCGGTACCTGCAAGATGGGCGAGGACCCGATGGCGGTTGTGGATTCGCGATTGCGGGTGCGCGGAATCTCAGGCCTGCGCGTGGTGGATGCCTCGGTCATGCCGACGGTGACGACCGGCAATACCAATGCGCCGACGATCATGATCGGCGAGAAAGCCTCGGCCATGATTATCGAGGACAACAGGGCAGCCTGAAGCAAATCGTGGTTAATCGGAATCACCCAAGTGATTCCGATTAACACGTGAATTTGCTTTTAACCTATTAAGATAGAGCAGATTTATGCCGCGGCATTCCGGATCCGGCGCGGCAGTCCCGGGGCGTCCGTATCAGGCGACAGCGGCGTGCTGCTGTGCCGTGGCAATGATGTTTTTTTCCCGGTAAAAGCCGTTCATCAACATGCTGACTTTTCGGCCGTCGTCGGACAGCGGCAGACACAGACGATAAAAAAACCGCCGCTACCAGTTTCCGAAGGGTAGGGCGCTTTAAGCAGGTGAGGCGTCTTTGTCAGCACGACTTTTTCGTTTGCCGGTCTGGTCAGGAGCGCAACGGGGGATATACCGGGCTCGTCGAGATAGTGTCCGGTGATATCGTTGCCAGTGATTTTTGTCAGCGCGGTCCCGTAAAGTCGGACCCGGAACCGCAGCGGGTCGTGTTCGACATCGTACATCACCATATTCGCCAGCAGAGTGGGAATATCCAGGGGATCCATGTCCCGCCGTCCCGGCATGGCCCGGTCATCGCGAATTGAGTCCCAGTAGTCGTAAAGCTGAACCAGTTTGTGATGCAGTATACTCTCACGAAAGGAATTCATCACAGGCCCTGATCAGCATCGCGGTCTGCAAAACCTACCGGATAGTGACTAACAAATTGTTTACGGGTTTCGTCTTATGATAGAGTATTTATAAATTACTATTTGTGGTAGAATCCAGATTGGCCGGGAACCCTAATGTATCCTCGACTACTGGTTTGGTCTGCCGCACGGCGGCATCGGAGATCCTTCTAAAAGTTCGGCCGGTTGCGCGGCGACGTTAATTGCGCTCATGTTTATCCTTGTGCGGCCGGTGTACGGCTGACTGCTGGTGATCCCAACGGATCGTGGCGCAGGAACATGGCGTTCAGCAGGCCGTGCAGGGCGCCATATAATTCGTGAAATTGCGTCATGAAGCCGTTCCAGTCGATGCCGGGATGGCCTGCGACGAGATCGAAATAGATATCCTCCAAGCTGGCGGCATTGTTGCATCGGCGCAAAATTTCAGATGTCAGCGGCGGTGCCGCGGCGAGTACGGTCAGATCATCGAACCGGGCCTGAAAGGCCGTTTCCGGTGTTATTTTAGCCGCCAGTTCGGCGCCGGTGCGGTGTTTCAGAACCGGAATGGCCGTGGCCGTCACGACATTGTGCCGTAACGGATCGGCTGCCGGGACGGCGTAAAAGACATGTTTGGCGATGTTGCCGCCGATCAGCTCGGCGACGGTGGCTTTTTCCGTCGCAGGCAGTGCGGCAAAGCGTCTGCGCAGGGATATGTCGCCAATATAGGTTGATGGATCGTAGCGGCCGGACGGCACGAATGAAGCGACCCGCATGCCCGCCGCATCACATAGCGCCGCGATCTCCGGCACCGTATAGGCGCGATCCTGGCTGTGCAGGTATTTGTCGACGAGTTCGGCATCGGACTGCGCCCCGTCATGCGGAATGACCGGGTTTCGAACCAGCCGGTTGCTACCCGGCAACTGCGCCAGCAATGCGCGCAGTGTGGGAATTTGCTGTGCCTGGCTTTCGCCGGGCTAGCAAATGCCCCGAAGGATCGCCTGGATGTCGTATATTCCGGTGCGCCCGTAACGACCGTACAGCATGATGCCGATTCCGCCATCGGGATGCAGGACGGATGCAAGCGCGCGCAGGCCGACTTCCGGCTGCGGCAGGTGATGCAGGACGCCGCAGCAGTCGATGTAATCGAAGGGCGGCCAGCGATAGGATGCAATATCCAGCAGGCTGCCCTGCCGGAAGGTGATATTGGAAAGACCACGTTCGCGGGCGCGGCCTTCGGCAATCTTCATGCTCGATGCGGAAAGGTCGAGATACGTGATTTCTGCCGGACAACCGATATCGGCGCATTGCTGTCCCAGCATGATGGCCGCGTCGCCCGTGCCGCCGCCGGCAACGAGTGCGCGGAACGGTCTCGACCAGTCGCGCCTGCCGCCGAAGACATAGTGATCGATTTCGAGGATATGGCTCGGCGAGCCTGTTGCCAGCCCATCGGCTTCGGCCGCGACATCGCGCGGCGGATACGGGAAGGCTTCGTATTGCCGCTGCAATGCCGACAACGCCCCGCCGCTGGAAACGTTCTCCTGAAGAGCCACGACTTTCGCGGTGCCTTCAGGATGCGGGGTACTTTTCGGGTATTCTGGCATTGCCGGATTATAAGAGCAGATTGCCTGCCGTTGATACCGTTCCCTGCGTTATGCCTTCATACAGTGTGTCAGGGTTGGCTGTCCCGGCGGCAAGCCAAGCATGTGAATCTGTTCTAGCGTGCAGGTAATGCTTTCACCTCTTCATCCGTCGGAAAGCGGCCAGTTTCTTTTTTGGAATAGGCCAATGCGCCGTCGATCTTGATATCGAAAACACCGTTTCGGCCGGCAATCAGTGTGACGTCGGCATTGCGTGCGGCCAGTATGAGGTCCCTCGCACGGAGGGCTCTTGGTTCGTAGTTTCAAACAGCGCAGTATTCGATCGTGATTTTCATATGCAGGCTCCCGTAATCCTTTCCAATACCCGGTTCCAGGAACAGGGCAATCTGGTGCTTAATATGCGACGATCGCGGCGTTGTTCCAGCCTGGACCGGGATGCCGGCTATTGCGGCGTTTTCGGGTGACACCACGGCGCCGGCAGGCGCGGTTAGTCACCCGTTATCCGCTATTCGGTTGCGTGTACGAAACCATCTGCTGTACAGCAGGGCAACCGAAAATCGAGCCGTGGGAGGAACAGATGCCGGATTGCAGACTGAACTTTGTGCGCCAGGGGAAAGGCGCGCCGCCAATTGTCTTCGTCCACGGATACCTTTGCCGCCTGGAGGACTGGCGTTTCCAGGTCGCGCATTTCGCGAAAACGCATGAAACGATTGCGCTCGACCTGCGGGGCATGGGGCGGTCGCCGCTGGGTGAGGAACCGCTGACGATCGACCAGCTTGGCCAGGATGTCGCGGACCTGCTGGCCCGGGAAAACCTGAAAGGCGCCATCCTCGTTGGCCATTCCATGGGTTGCCGTGTCGTGACGGAAGCCTGTACCCGGGCACCGGACCGGGTTGCGGGCATCGTGCTCGTCGATGGCAGCCGCACCGTGGGGACCAAAGAGGCGCAATACGAAGCCTATGACAAGGCGCTGGCTGCGAAAGGGTTCGAGAAGCTGGTGACGGATATGTTCGCCGGCATGTTCTTTGGCACCCCGCCGGACTGGGCGGCGGAGAAGCTGGCCCAGGTCGCGGCGATGCCGGAATCGACCGCCGTGCCCCTGTCCAAGAACATGGTCG
>JAQCHR010000059.1 GCA_027619655.1 Pseudomonadota bacterium | reverse complement strand
CCAGCCGGTCCATTGCCCCGACATTGCCATACATCACATCGCCCTTGTGGAGGGCAATATCGATATCCGTTACAGGGTTTCCCGCTGCAACACGTGACGCATTCAGAGACGTTGTCGCCCGCAGTACTTCGGTCGCAGTGTCCAGCGCAATCCGGCAGATCGCATCCTGTCCGGCTTCGGACAGGTCGAATGCCGCCCGTAATCCGTCGCCCATGAACTTCAGTACTTCCCCGCCATGCTCGACGATCGGCCTTACGATACATTCCAGATAATCGTCCAGCATGGGCACCAGTTCATCGCGGGGCACCCGGTCTGTCAGCGATGTAAAATTGCGCAGATCGGCAAAGAAGATCACGGCATGCATGACATGCACCGCCCCGCGCCTGATCTCGCCGCTCAGGATGCGGCGGCCTGGCTCCCGCCCCAGATAGGTTTCAACCACATTGCGGGTAATTTCGGTGCCCAGCACCGTTTTGATCGTCAGCGCCAGCCGTGGCAGCAGCCGGTCGATGATGGCGACTTCCGCATCGTAGAAACCGCCGCGGCGCGTCGTCGTCCAGGATGTCAACACACCGGTGCGGCCATCGATAACGCCATCGTCACCGAATGGCAGTATCCTGGCCACATAGTCGGTGGCACCCTGGTCCGTCAGCGTTGCCAGCAGCGGAAAGTCCGCCTGGGCCGCCTTGCCGGTCAAATGCCGCCGCATCGAAAAATTATCCGTTGCAATCATGTGATAGAACGGGCTCTGCGACCATTCCAGCGTTGGTTGTTCGGTGAAAACGATGGATTCGCGCTCGACGCCTTCATCGTTACGCCAGCGGAAGGCCAGCGACTCGAAACTGGGATGCAGCGTGCGCATCGAGATATGGCAGCGCCATAGCGGAATACCGAGATCTGTCAGGCCTTCGCAGAACCCCGCCAGCAGTTCGTCCAGCGCCGTGCCGCGCAACCCCTGCTGCACCAGCCAGTCGCTGAGCGCCTGAACCCGGGGCCCGTCCGCCTTGACCGCTGGTGCTATGAGAATATCGTCAGACGGCACGGTGTCCTACCTTCCCGGAACCCAGCACTATTCTGCAGCCAGCGCGCCGCCCTGGTTCGTATACCAGCGATACGTTTCCGCCAGCCCTTCGCGCAACCCGATCCGCGCCTTCCAGCCCAGCGCCTGCAGCCGCCCGACATCCAGCCATTTGCGGGGCGTTCCATCCGGCTTCGACGTATCGAACACCAGTTCCCCATGGAAACCCACGGCTTCGCACACCGTTTCGACCAGTTCGCGGATCGTCACATCATCGCCGACACCGACATTCAGCGCAATGGAATCCTCGTAATGCCGCATGCAGAATACCGATGCTTCGGCCAGGTCATCGACATGCAGGAATTCGCGTTTCGGCGTCCCCGTCCCCCAGACCGGCATTTCCGCCGCCCCCGTCACTTTCGCCTCATGCGCCTTGCGGATCAGGGCCGGGATGACATGGCTGGTTTGCAGGTCGAAATTGTCGCCGGGGCCGTAAATATTCGTCGGCATCAGCGAAATCGCATTGAAACCGTATTGCCGGCGATACGCCGCACACATCTTCAGCCCGGCGATCTTGGCGATGGCATAGGCTTCATTGGTCGGCTCCAGCTCGCCGGTCAGCAGGTATTCCTCGCGGATCGGCTGCGGGGCATGTTTCGGATAGATGCAGGAAGATCCCAGGAACAGCAGCTTGGTCACACCATTCTTCCAGGCCGCGTCAATCAGGTTGGTCTGGATCGCCAGGTTTTCATAAATGAACTGCGCCGGCTGGGTATCGTTGGCATGGATGCCGCCCACCTTTGCCGCTACGATGAAAACGTATTCTGGTTTTTCGTCGGCAAAAAACCGATCCACCGCCGTACGGTCGCAGAGGTCGAGCTCTGCACGGCTGCGGGTGATGAGGTTTTCGCAGCCCTCCCGGACCAGTGCGCGGGCAATGGCGGATCCCACAAGCCCGCGATGGCCGGCGACGAAAATACGTGACTCAGGCCCGAATGCGCTCATCGTTCCGGCAATCCTTCAACAGGAAAACCGGCCACGGGAAACCCCATGGCCGTTGGCATGAAAAACCGCCGGAAACCTGACGTCAGACGATGATATCGACGGCGCGGCTGGGGTCGGTCGCCGGCGACGCGAGCTTGCCGCCGCCCTGGCTGGCCGCCTTCGTCACGAGATTGACAATGGCGGCTTCCGATTGCGCCGCTGATTTCAGGGCCTGCAACCCGGCCTGATATCCGCCTGATAATTGTGCGCTTAGCGCGATTTCCGCCGCCATGATATTCCAGCCTTCTTGTGTCTGCGTTCGATGTCATTCTAACCGGAGACCGTTATCCAATGGTTAACGTCAGTCCTAATCGACGTCCGCAGCCACCCGCAGGCTGATGATCTTGTCCGGGTTATCCATGGCACCGGACCGGGGGTCGCCTTTCTTGATCTTGTCGACGAATTCCATACCTTCGATTACCCGGCCCCAGACGGTGTACTGCCGGTCGAGGAAAGTGGAATCGTCCAGAACGATGAAAAACTGGCTGTCCGCGCTGTTCGGGTCGGACGAGCGCGCCATCGAACAGATGCCGCGCACATGCGGTTCGGCACTGAATTCCGCTGCGATCTTCTTCCCGGAACCGCTGGTGCCGGTCCCTGTCGGATCACCGCCCTGCGCCATGAAGCCTTCGATGACCCGATGGAATACGATGCCGTCGTAAAATTTTGCGCGCGCCAGTTCCTTGATGCGGGCGACATGGTTGGGCGCCAGGTCAGGCAGGGTTTCGATGACGACGCGGCCGTCCTTCAGTTCGAGATACAGCATGTTTTCCTTATCCTTCGCCGTGGCGACTCCCGCCAGGGACACAAATCCAATTGCGATAGCAATACATAGAACCAGTTGCTTCAACTTACAGTCCTTTCGCGTTCTTGGCACCCGTTTCGCCAAATTTTCCTTGCGGGTATATGGGGGCGGCCCGCGGCCATTCCCAGCACTTCATCCCGCCTCAGCGCAGTGCGGCGGCAATATTGCCGCCATCCACGGTAACGATAGCGGCGGTTGTCCGGTTCGCCCGGGCCAGATAGACGAAAGCGTCGGCAACGTCACTGGCGCGGACTTCGCGATTCAGCAGGTTCCCACCCATATAGGCCGCTTCGGTGACCCCCCGCGCCTCGGCCCGCGCCGCGATCATGGCATCGTCCAGCAAGCCGCTACGGATGCGGTCGGCATTGACCGCATTGGCGCGGATTCCCTCGGCACCGTAATCGATCGCGTATTGCCGCATCAGCGACAGCGCCGCCGATTTCGGCAGGCCATACGGACCGAAATCCGGGCCCGGATTGACTGCCTGCTTGGAGGCATTGAACAGTAACACCCCGCCGGTGCCCTGCGCCTTCATTATGCCGACCGCCGCCTGTGCGACATTCTGGTGGCCGTAGAAGTTCAGCTCGAAGGATTGCCGCAGGATCGCATCGGATACTTCGCCGATCTTTCCCGACCAGGCCGCCCCCGCATTGGAGACAACGATATCGACCCCGCCGAAATGTTCGCAAATGGAATCGAACGCGGCATCGACCGAGGCGCGATCCGTTACATCGCAGGCCAACGCCAGTCCGCCACAGCTTTCCACTGCCCGCGCCGCCGCCGCGACATCCAGGTCGAGCGCCGCGACCGTAGCACCCTCGCGGGCAAACGCCGCGACGATGGCGGAACCGATCCCGCCGCCGGCGCCCGTAACAGCGACGACGTGTCGCGCCAGCGGCTTTTCCGCGCCCTTGCCCAGCTTGGCCTGTTCCAGCGACCAGTATTCGATATCGAACATGTCGTCTTCGGGCACGCATTCATAACGGCCGACGGCTTCGGCATCGGTGATTGTCTGCACAGTATTTTCCGCGATATCGGCGGCGATGGCCGCTGCCTTCGGGTCCGCGCCGATGCCGAAAAGACCCAGCCCCGGAACCAGCGCGACGCGCGGAAACGGATCCAGCATGGTCTTCGGCGATTTCTGGCGGGGGTTGTGACGCTCGAAATACGCGCGGTAATCCTCCTGGTACGCCACAAGCGCCGCCATTGCGGACTCGCGAAACGACTCCAGCCTGTCGCTTTCCGGCGCGGTCAGCAGCAACGGGTAATTCTTGGTGCGGATATTGTGGTCGGGCGTGACCACCCCGGTCTGGCTGTAGCGGCCGATTTCGGCCCCGTTCACATAATTCAGGATATCCGGCCCGGTGCGGAATTCCAGCACCATCCGCCGCCAGCCATCGGCCGCCAGGTCGTCGGCGAGCAACCCGCGCAGGATAGGCGCGACATCGGCAAGCCTTGCGATATCGTCCGGCAGGCGCGCAGTCGCAAAAACCGGCCTGCGGTTTTTCTGCAGGCGGATTTCCGCCAGCGTCACTGCGTCGATCATTCGCTCATAGGCTTCCTGCGCGGTTTCGCCGAAGGTGAAGATGCCGTGCTTGTGCAGGATCAGCCCATCGACATCGGGAGATTCCGCATGCACTTCGGCAGCGGCCCTGGCCAGCGCGAAACCCGGCATGATGTAGGGCACATAGCCCATGCGGTCGCCATAGATCTCGCGGCATATCTCGTCGCCATCCGGCTGGTCGGTCAGACTGAGAACGGCCGTAGAATGGGTATGGTCGATGAATTTATGCGGCAGGAAGGCGTGCAGCAGCGTTTCCACCGAGGGGTTCGGCGACGTGGAATCCAGCAGGTTGCCGCGCTGGAAGTTCACCATGTCCTCATCGCTGAGCGCCGTGAGCGCCTGCAGCCGGCGCAGCGGTTCGAGGCGCACCGCCGGCAGGCCCGCCGGTTCGATATCGCCCATGTCCCAGCCGCTGCCCTTGACCCGCAGAACCGGCAAGTCATCGCCCAGAAGGTCGGTCGCAACGGTTTTCACGGAGGTATTGCCGCCGCCATGCAGAACAAGGCGCGGGTCGCCGCCCAGCAGCCGCGTCGTGTAGACCCGCAGCGCGGTGTCCCGGTTTTCGCCCTGTTCGGCATAGCGTGTGACAAAGGCTTCGGCGTCGTCGTCGGACCACAGACTTTTCATCTTCGGTAATTTACTCCTGTTCGGGAAACAACGCTTTCAAACCATCGTGACTGGCCGAGGCGATGCCGCGTTCGGTAATCAGCCCGCTGACCAGCCGCGCCGGCGTCACGTCGAAGGCGTAATTGGCGACCGGGCTGCCATCCGGCGTGATGGTGACGGTTTCGATACGCCCGTCCGCCGTCCGCCCGGTCATCTGCGATACTTCCGCCCCGTCGCGCTGTTCGATAGGGATCTGCGCCACGCCGTCCTGCAATGTCCAGTCGATGGTCGGCGACGGCAGGCCGACATAGAAGGGCACGCCGTTGTCATGCGCCGCCAGCGCCTTCAGATAGGTGCCGATCTTGTTGCAAACATCGCCGGTCGCGGTGGTGCGGTCGGTGCCGGTGATGCACAGGTCGACCATGCCGTGCTGCATCAGGTGCCCGCCCACATTGTCGGCGATCACTGTATGCGGCACGCCGTGATGGCCGAGTTCCCAGGCGGTCAGGCTGGCGCCCTGGTTGCGCGGCCGGGTCTCGTCGACCCAGACATGCACCGGAATGCCGGCGTCATGCGCCATGTAGATGGGCGCGGTCGCCGTGCCCCAGTCGACCGTGGCCAGCCAGCCCGCATTGCAATGGGTCAGGATATTGACGGTCTCGCCACCCTTGCGCTGCTGCGCCGCTTGGATCAGGCCGAGCCCGTACCCGCCGATGCCGCGGTTGATGGCGACGTCCTCGTCGCAGATTTGGGTGGCGCGGGCATAGGCGGCGGCGGCACGGTCGCCGGGCGATAGCGGGGACAAGCGGGATTTCATGTCGTCCAGCGCCCAGCGCAGGTTGACCGCCGTCGGCCGCGTCGCCATCAACCGCTCATAGGCGGACCGCAGGCCGCTGTCAGTGGAATCTTCCCGCATGGCCAGCGCCATGCCGTAACCCGCCGTCGCGCCGATCAGCGGTGCGCCGCGCACCTGCATCGATGCAATCGCATGCGCGGCCTGAGCAACCGTTTCCAGCCGCAGGGTCACGAAGCCATGCGGCAGCCGCGTCTGGTCGATAATTTCCACCGACCACCCGTCCGGCGCGAGCCAGATCGTGCGATGCGCCACACCGTCCACGAGCATACAGAAAACTCCGGAAATACTGTCCTGTCAGATTCAGACCCGGTTTATATCGGTTTTGATCGACCAAGGGGCGGATTTTTCCGGTCGGACGACTACATTATTTCAAGGTTTGGAGCGAAGGCGCTAGACGACCCCGGCCACCGGTTCCTTGATCGACACGCGCCAGTGGATGCGGTCCTCTTCGGGCGGGTAATCGCCGGCCGCCTTGTGCACCATGCAGCGGTTGTCCCAGATCACGATATCGCCGACCCGCCATTTGTGACGGTATTCCGCATCCGGCGCGATCATCCGTTCGGTCAGTTCATCAATCACATCGTCGCTTTGCTGCGGTTCCAGCCCCTCGATGAAGAGGATCTTGCCCGGGTCGAAATACAGCGATTTGCGCTTTGTTTCCGAATGGGTCCGGATGATCGGATGCATGGCCGGCGGCCGGTTGCGGTCTTCCGGGTTCAGCAGCGCGGTCTGCCCCGTGCGGCCGCCATAGGTGAAGCCGCCCCGGCGCCCGTCCAGCAGCGTCTTCAGCCGTTCCGGCAGGACTTCATAGGCCTGGTACATGCTGGAAAAATGCGTGTCGCCGCCGGTGCTCGGGATCGCCAGCGCATACAGCTTGGTCGCCTTGAACGGTACCTCGTCATAGGCGCCATCGGTATGAAACCCTTCCGCGCCGCGCCGGTAGACCTCCTTTTTCAGCGTGCCGTCGGCATTGAACTTGTTGATCCCCAGCATGGTCAGTTCGGGATAATCCGGATGCCGCGTCGATTTCGAAGGATGCGGGACGATGACGCCATAGCGGCGGCTGTAACGCAGGAAATCCTCGATTTCGAGCTCCTGGTCACGGACCACGGTGACGCCGTATTTCAGCCACGCATCGTAAATCGGCGCGAATCCGTCATCATCCAGTTTCTTGACATCGACGCCGGTGACTTCGGCGCCGGTATACGGGCCCATTGGCCTGATCTGCAACATTCTGGGGTGCTCCCGACCCGATAGAGGATAGTTACCACGCATAAGCCTAGCCGCGCGATAATTTGATGGCAAGATGGGGTCCGCGACCGAAGCGGGCCTGCCATGCGGAAAATAGCCGCAAAACTGTAATATTCCCGCCACGCCGCTTGAGGCATAATCGCGATTATCGCGAAACTTACGATTGATCGAGGTCACTACATATGTCGGTAGCAGAGCATAAACCGGTCCGCCACACATGGGTGGAGGAAGAACTCCAGGACAGTTTCGACGAGGAACTGGAGATGGAGATCGACGACGAGCGCATTGCCAAGGAACTGCGCGGCATTACCGACCTGGATCACAAGGAGACTATCGACCGGTACACCTATTTCCATGAACTGTTCCGGCTGCAGGCCGAACTGGTGAAGCTGCAGGACTGGGTCATCCATACCAATTACAAGCTGGCGGTGATCTTCGAGGGCCGTGACGCCGCCGGCAAGGGCGGCATGATCAAGCGCATCATGCAGCGGCTGAACCCGCGCGTGTGCCGCGTGGTCGCCCTGCCCGCCCCCAATGCGCGCGAAACCTCCCAGTGGTATTTCCAGCTCTTCACACCCCACCTGCCCGCCGGTGGTGAAATCGTGCTGTTCGACCGGTCCTGGTACAACCGCGCCGGGGTCGAACGGGTCATGGGCTTCGCGACGCCCGACGAGGTCGAGCAGTTCTTCCAGGACGTGCCGGAATTCGAACGCATGCTGGCGCGGTCCGGAATCAAGCTCATCAAATACTGGTTTTCCATTACCGACCAGGAACAGCAGCACCGGTTCCTGATGCGTATCCACGACCCGGTCAAGCAGTGGAAGCTGAGCCCGATGGACCTGCAATCGCGGATCCGCTGGGAGGAATACACCAAGGTTAAGGAGGAAATGCTGAACCGGACCAGCCTTCCCGAAGCGCACTGGTATATCGTCGAGGCCAATGACAAGAAACGGGCGCGACTGAACTGCATCCACCATCTTCTGCAGCAGGTGCCCTACGAAGAGGTGCCGCATGAGCAGGTCACCCTGCCGGAACGGGTCTTCAACCCGAATTACGAACGCTCGGCACTGCCACAGGAACTGTACGTCCCTAAAATATACTAGATCGTGCTATAGGCGATCAGATCCGATAATCGACGACGACGTTCATTCCGCCCGTCACGAAAAAGGCCGCCCTTGAAGGGGCGGCCTCTCGCGGTTTCAAGGTGTGGCTGGATCAGTAATCCATATCCGGCGCGCCACCTGCGGCACCGCCGCTGCGCTTCGCCGGCTTATCGGCAATCATGGCTTCGGTCGTGATCAACAGACCGGCAACGGAGGCCGCATCCTGTAGCGCCACCCGCACGACCTTTGCAGGATCGATGATGCCGCTCTTGACCATGTCGCAATACTTCTCGGTCTGGGCATCGAAACCCCAGTTTTCATCCTTGTTTTTCAGGATTTTGCCAACGATTACCGCGCCGTCCTCACCGGCATTCTCGGCAATCTGGCGGCAGGGCGCCTGCAATGCCTTGCGGACGATGTTTATGCCAACGCGCTGATCGTCATTGTCGGCGACCACCTTGTCGAGCACCCTGGTCGAACGCAGCAGGGCCACGCCGCCGCCGGGGACGACACCTTCTTCGACCGCCGCGCGGGTCGCATTCATCGCGTCCTCGACCCGGTCCTTGCGTTCCTTGACCTCGACCTCGGTCGCGCCGCCGACGCGAATGATCGCAACGCCGCCGGACAGCTTGGCGAGACGTTCCTGCAGCTTTTCCTTGTCGTATTCGGACGTGGTTTCCTCGACCTGCGCTCTGATCTGGTCGCAACGCGCCTTGATATCCTTTTTCTTGCCGGCGCCATCGATGACCGTCGTGCTGTCCTTGTCGATTTCGACCCGCTTGGCCGTGCCCAGCATATCCAGGGTCACGTTTTCAAGCTTGATGCCGAGATCCGCAGAGATGACCTGCCCGCCGGTCAGTACCGCGATATCGGCCAGCATGGCCTTGCGTCGGTCGCCGAAGCCCGGCGCCTTGACGGCGGCAACCTTCAACCCGCCACGCAGGCGGTTGACGACCAGGGTGGCCAGCGCTTCGCCTTCGATATCTTCGGCGATGATCAGCAACGGCTTGCCGGACTGGACGACCGCTTCCAGCAATGGCAGCAGCGGCTGCAGGCCGGAAAGCTTGGATTCGTGAATGAGGATATAGGGTGCCTCAAGCTCGACCTTCATCTTCTCGGCATTGGTGATGAAATACGGCGACAGGTATCCGCGGTCGAATTCCATGCCTTCGACGATCAGAAGGTCGGTATCGAGCGACTTGGCTTCTTCGACCGTAATCACGCCGGCATTGCCGACCGAGGCCATCGCCTTGGCAAGCATGTCGCCGATCTCGGTGTCGCCATTGGCGGAAATCGAGCCGACCTGGGCGATTTCACTGTTGGTCGTGATCTTCTTGGCGCGCTTTGCAATATCCGCGACAACCGCTGCGACGGCGGCATCGACGCCACGACGCAGGTCCATCGGGTTCATGCCCGCCGCAACGGCCCGCGTGCCTTCGCGCACGATGGATGCCGCGAGTATCGTCGCCGTTGTCGTGCCGTCACCGGCCATATCATTTGTCTTCGAAGCAACTTCGCGCACCATCTGGGCGCCCATGTTGTCGAACTTGTCACTCAGTTCGATTTCCTTGGCGACAGAAACACCATCCTTGGTGATCCGCGGCGCGCCATATGACTTGTCGAGGATGACATTGCGGCCCTTGGGGCCCAGGGTCACCTTGACGGCGTCATTGAGCGTTTCGACGCCGCGCAGCATGCTGTCGCGGGCATCGGTTGAAAACCTGACTTCTTTCGCAGCCATTATTTTATCCCTTAAGTATATTATTGTGAGGCAGTGTTGCCGGCGTAGCGGGCTATGCCAAAATGCCCATGATGTCGGATTCCTTCATGATCATCAGGTCTTCGCCATCCAGCTTGATCTCGGTGCCGGACCATTTGCCGAACAGGACCAGGTCTCCCGCCTTGACGTCGAGAGGCGTTATCTCGCCCTGCTCATTGCGGGCGCCCGGACCGGCTGCGATAATTTCGCCCTGCATCGGCTTTTCCTTGGCCGTATCCGGGATGATAATGCCGCCAGCGGATTTCTCTTCTTCTTTGACCCGGCGCACCAATACGCGGTCATGCAGCGGCCTGAATTTCATCGCTCGTCTCCATTAAGTACGAATTTGTGATTTTTTGGGCGTTAGCACTCTAAGGATAAGACTGCCAAGCATCACTTAGGCTTCTGCCGATGACTCTACAAGCGATATTATGGCGGCCGGGTGGCGATCGAGAAGCGGACCGTGTCCGTAACGCCCGGATCAGCCCCTGGACATGACGCCACCGCGGCATTGGCGCATACTGCCGGCCAGTTTTGACATACAGGGAATGCAGCGATGACCATCGATATGGAAACCCGGCTGGGCATGCGGATCGGGACCTTCGTGCCGGCGGAAGCGGCACTGTCGTTTCAGTATCCCGACACGCCGGGCGGGGTCGAACCGACCGTGCAGACCTATATCGGCGGCGTGACGGATCGCGAAAGCCGCGCCCCTTCGACAAAACACCCCCGGCGGGGCGTGGTGCTGGTCGAGGCGCCCTATGCGGATTTCACGGTGCTGCCGGGCGACCTGTGGGCCGCCTGCGACGCGCCGCCAGCGCATGAATGGGTGCTGGAGCAAATCCGCCCCGGCGGCCGCCCCTCCCCCGCCGATGCCGGTGGACTGTGTATTTCCGCCATGGAGGTGGCCCCGGCGATCGAAGCCGAGTTCAACGAATGGTACAACGAGGAGCACATGCCGCTGATGGACGCCGTGCCCGGCATGCTGGCCGCGCGGCGGTTCCTGGCAATCGGCGGGCTTCCGCGCTACGTCGCGGTGTATCACCTGGAATCGCCCGACGTGTACAAGAAGCCCAGCTGGTACGAAGCCAACCAGACCCCCTGGATCCGCCGCATCCACCGCCACCGGCTGCGCACCCTGCACATGATCCTGGAACGGGTACCGCTGCCGGAATAGGGCAACCCCGCAGAAAAAGTAGCCATGCCGAAAAAGAAAGCCGAGATCCCAAGAATCCTAGCCACCCTGATCGTCTATTTGCCTCTTTGTTTTTGGACTTTCGGATTTTTCGTCGCTGTAATCGCCACGCTTGGCGGCTACGAAATATCGGCAAGAGGCCCGGAGGAGTGTATTTTCCTGGGAGTCGATATTGGCAAAGATATTTATCCACTGTGGTCGCTGGGGTATTTCCTGCCGTTTGTACTTTTATGGATTCCCATTGGATTTTTAATTTTGGCAATACTTCGGTTCGCTGTCCGAAAAACCCGCCCCCCCCGAATGATGTTCAGGCGCAGCCAAATATTCAGGGAAGGCAAGTTCGTGCACGGACCTACCAGACAGAGGACGGCCCGGGAATATATTTGAAGCGTTCCAGCGCATCCGCGCGCAGGGTGAAGCCGAGGCCCGGTTTTTCCGGCGGGCGGACTTCGCCGTCCGGCCCGATATCGAAGGGCTCCTCGAACAGCTCGTACATCATCGGCATATGCGCCTGGCTGACCTCCAGGATATGACAGTTCGGGCAATGGCAGGCGAGGTGGATCGAGGCCGCGAATAGCACCCCGTTGCTCCAGGCATGCGGCGCCAGCCGCACCTG
>JAQCHR010000058.1 GCA_027619655.1 Pseudomonadota bacterium | reverse complement strand
CGCCGGATGGCTGGCACAAGTGCTGCCCGGCGCTGAACTACTACCTGGTTTGCGCCTGGCCCGGCGAATACCGCGACGACAAGCAGTCGCGGTTCATCAACGAACGGGCCCATGCCAATTTCCAGAAGGACGGTACCTATTCCGTTATCCCCCGCATGTGGGGGGGCGTCACGAATGCCCGGGAACTGCGCGCCATCGCGGATGCGGCGGACAAATTCAAGGTGAAAACTGTCAAGGTGACGGGCGGCCTTCAAGCAATGCGCGGTCCGGATCGAGCCGGTAGACCAGAAACAGGCTGCGCGCCTGAACGTCGAATCACGCTCGTTTTAGCGGAATCACAGGACAATCCATGTTTCAGGTACGCACCGACGAACCGGACTACACTTTTCTGAAGGACCCGGAAACCGAGCAGTGTAACCGCTACGGCCAGTTGATCGACCTGGCCGAGCTTAGCGGGCAGCCGCGCGGCGTCAGCTTGCGGATCAATGGCGACGAGGGTGTCGGCGCCAACCCGAACCGCTACAAGCAGCACGGCTTCCATTTCACCGCCGACAACTGCATCGGCTGCCATGCCTGCGAGGCCGCATGCAGTGAAAAAAACGACCTGCCGGCGCATCTGAGTTTCCGCGCGGTTGGTTATGTCGAAGGTGGCACCTATCCGAATTTCACGCGCATGAACATTTCCATGGCGTGCAATCACTGCGACGACCCGGTCTGCCCGAAGGGCTGCCCGACGCGCGCCTATACGAAACATGCGGAATACGGCGCGGTGATCCAGGACCCGGAAATCTGCTTCGGCTGCGGCTACTGCACCTGGGTCTGCCCCTATAACGCCCCGCAGCTTGATCCGATCGAGGGACACGTCCAGAAATGCAACATGTGCGTCGACCGGCTGGAGGTCGGGTTGAAGCCGGCCTGCGTTTCGGCCTGCCTGGGCAACGCCCTGGAATTCGGCGTCGTCGAAAACCTGCCTGATAACCGCGAGCAGGTATCGACTGCGATCCCCGGCTTCCCGAGCCCGGACATCACCCATCCGAATATCCGCTTCCAGCAGACCCGCAGCGTTCCCCGCGAATTCACCCGCACCGATTCCGCGCCGGTAAAATATCACCGCGACGATACCGCCAACGGCTTTACCTCGATGGTCGATGACAAATACGGCCGGAAACGGGACTGGAATATCGCCGGCCTGAGTTCCCGCGAAAACCCGCTGGTCATCTTCACGCTGGTCTCGCAGGCCGTTATCGGCGTCTTCGCGCTGCTGTTCGCCGGGGCGCTGTTCGGCATTCTGGGGCTTGATGCGGTGGCGGCGTCACCCCTGTATCTGCCGCTACTGATCGCGATGGCCGGGCTGCAGGTCGGCGTGCTGTACCTGTCGACGCAGCATCTCGGCAAGCCGACCCGCTTCTATCGGGGGTTCAACAATCTGCGCCATTCGCCGCTCAGCCGCGAGGCGCTGGGCGTGTCGCTGTTCATGGGCTTCCTGTCAGCGCATTTCGTCTTCTCGCTGTTCGACCACGGCGTGCCCGGATTGTTCGGCAGTGACGCCGTTGCCGGCCTCCTGCCCTGGTTCAGCCCGGCATTCGCGAACGGGCTGGCGATGGTCACCGGGGCGCTTGCGGTGCTGGCGGGCCTCGGGGCGCTTTATTTCATGCACGCGATCTACCGTATCAAGGCGCGCCCGTTCTGGAACCACTGGCAGGTGCTGACGTCAATTTACGGCACGATGCTGTCGCTCGGCGGGGTGCTGATCGGTTTGGTCTGCGCCGGCGTGACGGATGCGGCGCTTCTGGCGACGCTTGCCGTGTTCGTCACAATCGGGCTCATCGCCGAAGGGATCGGCCTTGTCGCCCATGCGCGGGATATGCTGCGCCAGGGCGGTGAGGGCACTGCGGCGCATTACATGCTGACCACGAAACACGGCTACCCGTATCTGCTGCGCAACGCTGCGATGGCGGTGAATATCGTGGCTGTTGTCGCGTTCGGGTTGGCCGAACCGACGGGGATTGCCGCGACGCTGCTGTGGGGCGCAACGGGGCTGAGCATCCTGCTCACGGCGCTGGTCGGCCGCGCCCTGTTCTATGTGGTGGTCATCCCGACGACGATGCCGGGCGCCTTCTTCTGGCGGAACAAGGGGTTTGAGGAACACGCGCGGGAAACCGGCCTCGCCCTGATGCCGCAGGTCGGCGTTGTGCCGGACCTGCATTGAAGCAATCTGATTAAGTCAGTCGGTGGCTTCGCCCTTCTTGCGGGCCTGGTAGCGGTCGATCTCGCTCTGGATCGCGTTGGCGGCCTGGCCGACGAACTTGTCGCGATTGGTGAAGCTGAAATCATAGCTGAGGTCGCGCATGTCGTTGCTGCGCTGGAAATGCGGGAAGACATAGCGCGAGATCAGCTCGTAATTCCGCTTCGTCGCATCGAAATCGGCCCAGTTATGCGCCAGCTGCATCAGCGAGCCGAACCCGCCGGCGCCCTTCAGCAGGGTTTCGATATATTCGATGGCGTCGTCCGGCGTACCGATAATCGCGTTCTTCGATTCCATCAGCCATTCATATGGATCGTCGATGCCGGCCGGAATGATCGGGAAGGTCGCGATGTCGCGGAAATACTGGGCGAAACTCTCCAGCCCGAACTGCACGTTCTCGCGCGCCTTTTCCCGCGTTTCGGCGATATGCATCATGGTGACCAGCCGCCAGTTCTTGCGGTGGACGGTCTTGCCGTTCTCCGTCGCCGCTTCCTCGCACATGCGCCAGTTTTCCGCATGCTTGACCAGCGCCTCGTCGCTGGTGCCACCGATCGACAGCATGCCAAGCCCGTGCTTGCCCGCTGCCAGCGCGCCCGATGGCGACCGGGCGCAGGCCACCGCCATTTCGGTGCGCGGCTGCGTATAGGGCCGGAGTTGCAGATGCGCGTCCCGTAATTCAAACCAGTCGGTTTTCTCTGTCACGGAGTCGCCGTCCAGCAACCGGACTACGACGTCCAGCGATTCGTTCATCATGCGGCGCTGCGCTTCCGGGTCGATCCCCATGCGATAGGCGTCGCCGGTCAGCGCGCCCGGTCCCACGCCGAACATGCACCGGCCCCGGGTCATGTGATCCAGCTGCACCATGCGCCCCGCCACGGTGAACGGGTGATGATAGGGCAGCGAAACGACGCCCGTGCCCAGCCGGATATGCTTGGTGCGTTCCGCCGCGCCCGCGATGAACATTTCCGGACAGGCGATCAGCTCGTAGCCGCCGGAATGATGTTCGCCGATCCAGGCTTCGTGATAGCCGAGCATGTCCAGATGCTCCAGCAACTGCATGTCGCGCTCCATGGTCATGGTCGGGTTTTCGCCCATGGCGTGGAATGGCGCCAGAAAGATGCCGAATTTGAGATAGTTGCCCGGTACCAGCGAGCGAGCGTCTGCAGAGTCGGTCATGGATTTTCCTCCCGGGCTCCGCGATCCGGAACCGTGTTGTCTAATTTCGTGGCGCAACCATAGCGCAAAGAACGGCTCGACAGCCAGTCCATCTGCAGGACGGGCTCGTTTCCCTGACGGATGCTGGCAAGGCGGGCGAGGCTGCGTCGCATTGGTTGTAAGCGCCGGAGCGCGTGGCTAAGATCGCCGCAGGATAAATCAATAATAACGGAGGAAGCGGTCATGTCGGTCGTCATGGGAAGCGGCGATTACAGGTACAGGGTGGATACGGAATGGGGAAAACTGCCTGACGGCTGGTCGTTTACCGATGTTGCTGCCGTCGCGACAGACCACAAGGACAACGTCTACGTCTTCAACCGGGGCGAACATCCGATGATCGTGTTTGACCGCGAAGGCAATTTCCTGCGGTCCTGGGGCGAGGACATATTCACCAAGGCGCACGGGCTGCATATCGGGCCGAACGAAACCCTGTACTGCACCGATGACGGCGACCACACGATGCGGCACTGCACGCTGGACGGCAAGGTGCTGATGACCATTGGCGTGCCGGGCAAGCCGGCGCCGTATATGAGCGGCGAACCCTTTCACCGCTGCACCCATACCGCCCAGTCGCCGCAGGGCGATATCTATGTGTCCGACGGTTACGGCAATGCCCGGGTCCACAAATATACGCCGGACGGCAGGCTGCTGTTTTCCTGGGGCGAGCCGGGGACGGACCCCGGGCAGTTCAATATCGCGCATAACATCTGCTGCGATGCCGATGGCTGGGTCTATGTCGCCGACCGGGAAAACCACCGGGTGCAGGTCTTCAACGGCGACGGCAAATACGAAACGCAGTGGTACAACATGCACCGGCCCTGCGGGCTCTGCATGGGTCAGGGCAGCGACCCAAATTTCTATATCGGCGAGTTGGGCCCGGGCATGAATGTGAACATGAACATGCCGAATATCGGGCCGCGCGTTTCCATCGTCACCAACAAGGGCGAGACCCTGGCGCGGCTTGGCGTGCAGCCCGGCGGTTATGGCCCCGGCCAGTTCATCGCGCCGCACGGGCTCGCGGTCGACCGGCATGGCGATATCTATGTCGGCGAGGTGTCCTTCACCAACCACCGCAATACCAACCGGGACGCGCCGAAGGGTCTTGTCAGCCTGCGGAAACTCGTCCGCACGGGAAGCTGAACAGGCGGGGCCGGATGCTTTCAGAAAATCGTCGTCGCAGACTGGTGCAGCCTGCCCGGGTTTGCGTTAGTCCAGCCCCTGCTGCATCCAGGTATTGGCCAGCCCGCCGTCTATGGGGATGCTGACGCCGTTGATATCCTTCGCAGCGTCCGTACACAGGAAGGCGATGACGCCGGAAACACGCTCCGGGGTGATGAAATCGGTGTTCTGGCCAAGTTCCTTGCGGTAGATCGGCGCCATCTCCTCGAAACTCAGGCCGCGTTCTTCGGCGATGCCTTCGATGCGCTTGCGGATGAATGGCGTGATGACCGAACCGGGGCACAGGGCGTTGCAGGTGATGTCCGGCCAGGCCAGCGTTTCGGCTGCGATGGCACGGGTGTAGCCGATCAGTGCCGTCTTGGTGGCGATATAGTCCATGCGGCCCGACCGGCCGGACAGGCCCAGGGTCGACGACATGCTGACGATGCGGCCCCACTTGTTTTCGATCATGCCAGGTAGCGCCATGCGGGCGAGATTGACCGGTGCGGTCAGATTGATCGCAAGCGCGTGGTCCCATTCCTTCGGGTCCATATCGACGACCTTCTTGTAATAGCGGATGACCGCGTTGTTGATCAGGATGTCGAGCCTGCCGAACTGGTCCTGGGTGGACTTGGCGAGATCCTCGACCTCGCTGCGCTTCGCCAGATCCGCACCGTGATATTTCACGGTGACGCCGAAATCATGGGTGATGGTACTTTTCGTGCGTTCGATTTCATCTGCGGTACCGAGGCCGTTCAACATGATGTCGCAGCCCATTTCGGCCAGTGCCCGTGCAGTTGTCATCCCGATTCCCGTGACCGAACCGGTCACCAGCGCCACTTTACCCTTCAGCATATTGGTTTCCTCTAGCTGCTGTTCTGTTCCGCCAGGATCATGTCGGCCGCTTTTTCGCCGATCATGATCGTGGCCGCATTGGTGTTGCCGCAGACGACATTGGGCATGACCGAGGCATCGGCGACGCGCAGGCCCTCGACCCCGTGAACCTTCAATGACGGATCGACGACGGCCATGGCATCCACGCCCATCTTGCAGGTGCTTGCCGGGTGCAGGCAGGACCGGCCGAAGCGCCTGGCGTAGTCCAGCAGTTCGTCATCAGCCTGCGCATCGGGTCCGGGGGTGGTTTCGAATTCGAAATGGGGCTTCATCGCTTCGGTCGCCATCAACGCGCGTGAGGTGCGCATCGCCGATACCGCGGTGCGCCGGTCGCCTTCCGTCGCCAGCAGATTATGCCAGATCGCCGGCGGCGCCCGGTGGTCCGGCGACTGCGCATGCACCTGGCCGCGCCCTTCCAGCCGCAGCGGGCAGGCGCCGATGGTGACGCCGGGCTCGGGATCGAGCGAGCGGTCGCCCAGCGCCTTGTAGGTCGCGGTAAAGAACTGCAACTGTACGTCGGGGGAGGCGAGTTCGGGCCGTGTGCGGATATAGGCGGCGATCGCAAAGGTCGGCTGGGTCAGCACGCCCTTGCGGCGCAGGATGTAGTTCAGCCCCTCTGCCATGGCGCGCAGCCCGCGCGTGCGGTCGTTGAAAGTGCGGGCGTTCTTCACGCGCCAGCGCAGATGCGCGGCGAAATGATCCTGCAGGTTTTCGCCGACGCCGGGCAGGTCATGCACCACCGGGATGCCGAGCGTCTGCAGCCGCGCCGGATCGCCGATGCCGGACAGTTCGAGGATTTGCGGCGAGGCGAAGGCGCCGCCGGACAAGATGACGGCGCCCCCGGCGCGCGCTTCATGGCGGCTGCCGCTCCGGTCGTATTCGACGCCAACGGCGCGTTTGCCGTCGAACAGCACGCGGCGGACCAGCGCTTCCGGCTGCACGTCCAGATTTTTCCGATGGCGAACCGGCTTCAGATAGGCGGTGGCGGTGCTGCAGCGGCGTCCCTTGCCGATGCTCGCCTGGTGCCAGCCGATGCCTTCCTGCACCCGGCCGTTGATATCCGGATTGAAGTGGATGCCGATCTCCTGCCCGGCCGCCAGCATCGCCCGGTTGATGACGGTTTCCTCGCCGACATCGGAAATCTGCAGCGGACCGTCGCCGCCATGCAGGTCGCTGGCGCCGCGGCTGTTGGTTTCGCATTTGATGAAATAGGGCAGCACGTCGTCATAGGACCAGCCCCTGCACCCGGCCTGCGCCCAGCCGTCAAAATCCTCCACCTGGCCGCGCACATAGACCATGCCGTTGATCGAACTGGTGCCGCCCAGCACCTTGCCGCGCGGCAGAAAGTATCGCTGCCCGTGGCAGTATTCTTCGGGCTGCGATTCGAAGCACCAGTTGACCGCCGGGTTGTCGATGTTCCGGCCGTAGCCCAGCGGGACATGGATCCAGACGTTCTTGTCTTCCGGCCCGGCTTCCAGCAGCAACACCCGGTTCTTCGGATCGGCGCTCAGCCGGTTGGCGAGCACGCAGCCCGCCGACCCCGCGCCAACGATGATGTAATCGTATGCCACCCGATCGGCCTAGGCCGCGGCGAGGATCATGTCGGCGGCTTTTTCGGCGATCATGATGGTGGGGGCGTTGGTGTTGCCGCAGATCACATTCGGCATGACCGAGGCATCGACGACATACAGCCCTTCCATCCCGTGCACCTTCAGGGTCGGATCGACCACCGCCATGGAATCGACGCCCATCTTGCAGGTGCTCGCCGGATGCCAGTTGGAGGCGCCGTCCGCGCGCGCGTATTCCAGCAGCGCCGTGTCATCGGCGGTGTCCTTGCCCGGCGTCAGTTCGTAATCGTAATGCGGGCTGAACACCTTCGTTTCCATCATCCGCCGAGCCATTTTCATGCCTTCGACCGTGGTGCGCCTGTCGTTTTCGGTGCTGAGCATATTGTGCCAGATCGATGGCTGCGCCCGGAAATCCGGCGATTTGGCATGTACATAGCCCCGGCTTTCCAACCGCAGCATGGTCACGCCGATGGTCACGCCAGGTTCGGGATCGAGCCGGCGGTCCTGGATGGATTTGTAGGTACCGGGCAGGATCTGGAACTGCACGTCGGGGGAGGCCAGTTCCTGCCGGGTGCGCACGAAGGCGCCGATCGGCAGGGTCGGCATCGACAGCACGCCGCGCTTGCGCAGGAAATAGTCGATCCCTTCGCGTAGCGCGCGCAATCCCCGCACCCGGTCGTTGAAAGTCAGTGCACCCTTGGTGCGCCAGCGCATGCGGACGCAATAATGGTCCTGCAGGTTTTCGCCGACGCCCGGCAGGTCGTGGACGACGGAAATGCCAAGGTCGCGAAGGCGCTCCGGATTGCCGACGCCGGACAGTTCCAGGATCTGCGGCGAGGCGAAGGCGCCGCCCGACAGGATCACGGCGCCACCGGCCCGGGCTTCGCGGTCCTGACCGCGCTGGTCGTATTGCACGCCAACGGCTTTCTTGCCCTCGAAGATAACCCGCTTCACGGTCGCTTCAGGCTGGATGTCCAGGTTGGGCCGCGCCTTTGCCGGGTTCAGATAGGCCACGGCCGTGCTGCAGCGCTTGCCGTTGCGGATTGTCGCCTGGTGATAGCCGATACCTTCTTGTACGCGGCCGTTGATGTCCTCGTTATAGGGTATACCGGCTTCGATTCCGGCGGCGATCATGGCCTCGCAGATATCGGCCTTTTCGTTGACGTCGGAAACGCTGAGCGGCCCGCCCACGCCGTGGATGTCGCTTTCGCCGCGCTCGTTGTCTTCGGCCTTGCGGAAATAGGGCAGGACCTCGTCATAGGACCAGCCGCGGCAGCCCATCTGCGCCCAGGTGTCGAAATCCTCCACCTGGCCGCGCACATAGACCATGCCATTGATCGAACTGGACCCGCCCAGCACCTTGCCGCGCGGCAGGAAATATTTCTTGCCGTGGTTATATTCTTCCGGTTCCGATTCCAGGCACCAGTTCACATCCGGGTTGATGACGTTCTTGCCGTAGCCGAGGGGGATATGGATCCAGAAATTCTTGTCTTCCGGCCCGGCTTCCAGAAGCAGCACCCTGTTTTTCGGGTCGGCGCTCAACCGGTTGGCCAGTACACAGCCGGCCGATCCCGCACCGACAATGATATAATCATAGTCCATAGCCGCAATCCTCCCAGATGCCTCCGGCGCCATTTATGCAGGCAACGCCGCAGCTTGGAAGGCTAGAGCATATCAGCTTAGCCCGGCAAGCGCCGCTTCCAGCCGCGCCAGATCCGCCGCATTGACTGGCACGCCGAATCGCAGCCATTGCAGGTTGTAATCGAAGGCCCGAACGAAGATTCCGGCCGCGCCCAGCCGCTGGAAAATTTCCGGGGCGCGGGCATCTTCGACCAGCCGGAACAGGTCCGTCCCGCCGGTAACGCACAGACCCGCCGCGGCAAGGACGGTGTCCAGCGCGGCGCGCCGTTCGGCGAGCCGTTTCCGCGTGTCGGCGATCCAACTGGTATCCGCCAGCGCCCGCGCGCCGATTTCCTGCGCCGGGCCGGAGACAGACCAGGGGCCGAGCCGCCGCGCCAGCGGTTCGATCAGCTCCGGCGGACCGGCGGCAAAGCCGAGACGCAGCCCCGCCAGCCCGAAGAACTTGCCGAAACTGCGCAGCACCACCACCCGGTGCGCTGTGGTCAGATGCGGCAGGATGCTGGCGTCGGGCGCGACATCGGCGAAGGCCTCATCGACGATCAGCACGCCCCGCCACGCGGTGATCGCCGCGGCAAGCGCCAGCAGTTCATTGGGCCGGGCCGTCCGGCCGTCGGGATTGTTCGGGTTGACGACGACGACGATATCCGCCGCCCCGGACGCGGCGATGCTGGTCACGTTGCGGATTTCGTATCCGCGCTCGCGCCAGACGCGTTCATGTTCGGTATAGGTCGGCCCGACAATCCCGATCCGGCCCGCTGCGGCAATACCGGGCAGGGATTGCAGCACCTCCTGCGACCCGGCCGCCGCAACCAGCGCCACGCCGTCCGGCACCCGGTAATAGCGCCGGGCTGCCCCGAGCAGCTTGGCCATTGCACCGGATTGCGGCAGGTGCCGCCAGGCCGCGGTCGTGACATCCAGGCCGGGATAGGGGGCGGGATTGATACCTGTCGAAAGGTCCAGCCATCCTGCCGCCGGCACCCCGAAACGGGCCTCGGCATCGGCTAGGTCGCCGCCATGGGGCAGGGGGGCAGGGTCGGTCATATCCATCGCCGCCAGCATACGATGCCGCACCAATGCGTTACTATCCTGATCGTGCCGGAATCGGTGCACCATCGTCTGCGCTTGTTCCGCGTTGTGGCCCCGTATAGATTTTGCCCATACAGGGCCGCGCCTGCGGGCGCCGGCGAAAACTCAGGAAAACGCCCGAACGGGCGGCATATGACATGGGGTATCGGGCATGGCGGGGAACGGCAGGATTGCGATTGTAACGGGCGCGGGCAGCGGGATCGGGCGGGCGTCCGCCGTGGCGCTGCTCAAGGCGGGATACTCGGTGGCGATCGCCAGCCGGGGCATGGAAGGCCTGCAGGGCACCATCGATGCAGCCGGGGCCGATGGCGAACGCGCGCTGGCGGTGCCGACCGATGTGGGCAAGCAGGACCAGGTCGATAACCTGTTCGCCAAGGTGGTCGAAAAGTTCGGCCGGCGGCTGGACGTGATCTTCAACAATGCGGGCGGCGGCACCCCGGCGGTCGGACTGGAAGAGCTGACCTTCGAACAGTACCAGAACTGCGTCGCGGTGAACCTGTTCAGCACCTTCCTGTGCACCCAGCACGCGATCCGCATCATGAAGGACCAGAAACCGCAGGGCGGCCGGATTATCAACAACGGATCGATTTCCGCGCATGTACCGCGACCGAATTCGCTGCCCTATACCTCGTGCAAGCACGCGATCACCGGCATGACCCGGTCGACCTCGCTGGACGGGCGCAAATACAATATCGCCTGCAGCCAGATCGATATCGGCAACGCGGCGACGCCGATGACCGACCGCATGGTCGCCGGCGTGCTGCAGGCCGACGGATCAACCGCGGCGGAAGTGCGCATGGATGTGCAGCATGTCGCCGACGCGGTGGTGATGATGGCCAACCTGCCGCTGGAAACGAATATCCAGTTCATGACCATCATGGCGACCAAGATGCCGTTCATAGGCCGCGGCTGATGGCGGGCGGGGCGAAACCGGAACTTCTGGTCGTCTGCCACACGGCGCCGTTCCTGCTGGCGGACCTGGAAAAGGAATACACGCTGCACAACCTTTTCCTTGCCGAGGACAGGGAAGCGCTTCTGGCCGAGGTGGGGGACCGCATCCGCGGCATCCTCGCCGGCGGCATGCAGGGGCCGGATGCGGCGCTGATCAACCGGCTGCCGAAGCTGGAAATCATCGCCTCCAACAGCGTCGGGTTCGATGCGACGGATGTGGCGGCCGCAAATGCGCGCGGCGTGCCCGTGACCCATACGCCGGATGTGCTGACCGATGACGTGGCCGATCTGGGCATGGCGTTCATCATCATGGCGCCGCGCCGGATTGCGGAATCAGAACGTTTCCTGCGCGCCGGAAAATGGCCGCAGGGCCGCATGGATCTGGGCACCAATGTGCGGGGCAAGAAGCTGGGCATCCTGGGGCTGGGTCGGGTCGGCAGCGCGCTGGCGAAGCGGGCGCAGGGTTTCGGCCTCGATATCGGCTTCTACGATATCGTACCGAAGAACGATACGCCCTACCGGGTCTACAGCAGCCTGCTGGAAATGGCGGCGAACAGCGATATTCTGTTCGTCTCCTGCCAGGGGGGCGAGAGTACACGCAAACTGGTCAGCGCCGAAGTGCTCGACGCTTTGGGACCCAAAGGGTTCCTCGTCAATGTCGCGCGCGGCACCATCGTCGATCAGGACGCGCTGGTGGCTGCGGTCTGCGAGAAACGGATCGCCGGCGCGGCGGTGGACGTGTTCGAGGACGAACCCAACGCGCCGGAGGAATTGTTCGCGGTCGAAAACATCATCATGACCCCGCATATCGCCAGCTCCACCGGCGAAACCCGGCGGGCGATGGCCGACCTTGTGCTGGAAAACCTGCGTCTGCACTTTGCCGGCAAGCCGCTGAAGACGCCGGTAAGATTATAGATCAGATCGTGTTCGATTGGAATCGCCTCTGGCGATCCAATAAACACGTGAATCTGATCTATCATATTGAAAATATAGCACCTTCACAGGTTTGATTGGAACCTGTTGCGGTTCCAATCAAACCTGATGTGCTTTAGAGCGTGATGACATTTATTTGATTCGGGGGATTCCCTCTGGGCTGATTTTCTGATTCAAGATGCTG